>JAFYTP010000107.1 GCA_017558775.1 Bacteroidales bacterium
CGGTCTTCCACCGGCCTGACGAGCGTCGCCCGTTCTTCCGGCTCCAACGTGTCCCGTGGCGGCAGCTCCGCCGTCCGTTCCACCGGCACGTCCTCGTCCCGGAGCGGTTCCGCAGTCTCCCGCAGCACGAGCGGCACCAGCCGTTCCTCCTCGGGCGCTTCCTACGGCACGGGTTCCTCGGCCCGCACCAGCAGCGGCAATGTTTCCCGCGGCAGCTCTACCTCCCGTAGCGCAGGCTCCGCGAACTATCGCCCTTCCACTTCTTCCAGCAGCCGCAGCAGCGGCTCTTCCTCCTCGGGAAGCTATAGCCGTTCCTCCTCGAGCAGCTCCTCCAGCGGCGGTTCCTACCGCAGCTCCGGCGGCGGCAGCTACTCCGGCGGCTCCTCTTCCCGTTCCTCCTCTTCCGGCGGTGGTTATTCCGGCGGATCCTCCTCCCGCGGCAGCTCCGGCGGCGGTTATTCCGGCGGCGGCTCCTCGGGCGGCTCTTCCTCCCGCGGTGGCGGTGGCGGCGGCGGTGGCCGTCGATAAGTCGATAAAACGAACCTTTAACATCTAATTGCTTCGTACTATGAAAAAGATATTGGCAGCGGTCTTCCTTTCCGCTATGGCGCTCCAGGCCGGAGCGCAGGGTTGGACGGACGCCCTGAATTTCTCCGAAAACGACTACCTGGGCACGGCCCGTTCCGTGGGCATGGGTAACGCGATGACCGCCGTGGGCGGTGACCTCGGCTCCCTGACCTTCAATCCCGCGGGTTCCGCCGTGGCCTCCTACTCCCAGTTCACCCTCACCCCGGGCCTGAGCTTCTCCACGGTCACCGGTCAGGGCTCCCTGGTCGATGACGCCGGTTACTCCATCGGCTTCGAGGATAAGATCCGCACCACGAACGGTCGGATGGGCCTGCCGAACTTCGGTGTGATGATGGTGTATGACACCCGCAACCGCAGCGGCCTCAAGCGCGTCTCCTTCGGTATCGTGGGCAATGTCACCCGCGACTACACGAACAGGCTGCGCGCCCAGGGCACGAACGCGAGCACCACGCTCGCCGGTTCCCTGGCTTCCCAGGCTGACGGCTATACCACCGATATCCTTTCCGGCAGTTTCTACCAGAACGGCATCCCTTCCTGGGAGACGATGGTCGGCTACCAGAGCGGCATCTTCGGTGATATCAACGGCAAGTATGTGGGCCTGACCGAGACCCTTTGGGACAACGGCAACATCACGACTTCCGACAAGCTCAGCCAGTATTACGGCTTGAGGCGCTCTGGCAGCAAGTATGACCTGCTGATGAACTTCGGCCTCGACTTCAACGACCGGTTCTACCTGGGCGCCAACTTCGGTCTCGTGACCCTCGACTACCGAAGCGACGAGACCCGTTCCGAGGAGGCCCTCGCCGGCATGGACTACGGCAATCATTTCGAGTCCCTCCGGATGCGTTCCTCCCTCCGGGATTCCGGATCCGGCATCTATATGAAGGTGGGCTTCATCGCCCGTCCGTTCGACGGCCTCCGCATCGGCGCGGCCATCCAGACCCCGACGCTCTTCGACATCCGCGAGGAGTATCAGCTGGAAGGCAGGTCTGTCGCCGACAACATCGAGATGCTGCAGTCCTCCCCGAAGGATGAATGGTTCTACCGCCTCAAGGCTCCGTTCCGCGCGAATGCCGGTATCGCTTATACCATCAGCAAGATGGCCCTCCTGAGCGCCGACTATGAGTATACCAACTACACCGGCATGAAACTCGTGCCCGCGTACGACGACGCCTACTACTTCGATTTCTCCGACGCGAACCTGGACATCCAGGACTTCACCGGTCCGGTCCACGCCGTCCGTCTGGGCGCCGAAATCAAGCCGGCTCCCGAGCTTGCCCTCCGCGTGGGTTATAATTTCACCACCGGTGCGCAGTACAATACGCTCTCGGATGACGGCCGCGTGGTCGCCCTCTCCGACCAGGAGCGCAAGGACCAGATCCGCACCGCGGTCTCCTTCGGTATCGGCTACAGTTCCCCCGGCTCCTTCTTCTTGGATGCCGCCGTCCGCTTCCAGTACCTCCCGAACGAGTACTTCACTCCTTACTGGTACTACACGCGTGTCGATGGGAAAACGTACACGGACAACGGCGTCACCACGCCTGAAATCTGTTCCCAGTCCGCCCTTTGCAACGCCCTCGTAACCCTGGGCTGGCGGTTCTAGTGAAACGCATAACATTCATCGTTAACCCCGTCTCTGGCGGCAAGGACAAGAAAGACGTCCTTGCCGCCATTGGCCGTTATCTGGACCTGTCCGACTGCTCGTATGAGGTTTTGCAGACCGGACAGGCCGGAGACGCCACCAGGTGGGCGCGGGAGAGCGAGGCCGACATCGTCGTCGCCGTGGGCGGCGACGGGACGGTGAGCGAGGTCGCCACGGGATTGCTGGGGACGGAGAAAGCCCTCGGCATCATCCCCTGCGGGAGCGGCGACGGCCTCGCCCTGCACCTGGGAATCAGCCGCAATCCCGCGAAGGCGGTCAAGGTCCTGAACGAGGCCTGCATCGCCACCATCGACGCGGCTCAGGTCAATGGCCGCCCTTTCTTCTGCACGGCCGGTGTGGGCCTGGATGCCGATGTGAGTCTGGACTTCGCCCGGTCTGAGAAAAGGGGGCTGGGCACCTACATTACGACGGCTTGGGATGATTGGAAACAGCGGAATTCGAACGACCGTTATGTTGTGGAGACGGACACGGAAGCCTGGGCCGGACCTGCGGTATTCATCACCGTGGGCAATGCCAACCAGTGGGGGAATGAGGCACGGATCGTGCCCAAGGCAACCCTCCGGGATGGCCTGCTGGACGTGACTGTGGTCCAGCCTTTCTCCACCCTTGAAATCCCGGACCTGGCCGCCCGTCTGATGATCGGGAAGGCCGATACAAGCCGCCACGTCCGCACTTTCCGCAGCGCGCGCGTGCACATCCATCGGGAGCATCCGGGCCCGGCCCATTGCGACGGCGACCCCTTCGAGGCCGGCATGGACCTGATGATGGAAATTAAACCGGGAGCGCTTAGGGTGGTGGTCCCGCGCTCCCGGCTCGAAAAAATCTAATCTGATTCCTGTGATTAATCCCCGTAGGGATCGGCTTCGTTCCAATCTTGGAGCAGATAGCCGTGATGACTCACGCAGTGGTCGTGGATCTTTTGTTTGCTTGCCTCGTCCTGGGTGTTCCACCAGCGGGTGCAGGCGGGATACCGGACCAGTTCTTCATCTACCTCTTTCTTAGGGGAGGCTTTCGCCAGACCTTTGCGGGCGATCCGTTCCTTCTGGGCGATGGTCAGGGACGCCCACCAAATCTCAAGATTGTCGTTTCGCATAGGTTTCCGGAAAATTAGGTTGGACTGCAAAGATAGTGATTTTCCGGAAAATGCAAACTATTCCTCCGCGGCCAGGTACCAGCGGACGGTCCAGTCGAGCTTCTCGCCCGGCTGCAGCTCCGTGTAGGGGCCCTGCGCCTCGATTTCGACGAAGGATTTGCGTGCGTCGATATAGACCTGGATCTCCGCTTCGCCCGGGGCGGCGGCTTCCGGCGTGATGTCGGGGAACTTCTGGGTAAGGACTAAGCCATTGTCATGGAACTTGAGCCAGCCCTTGCCGTCCACGTTGATCTTGCGGTTCTGGTTGGCGACGTCGATCTCCAGCTTGGCGGGACCTTCTCCGAAGCTGACCTTCATCAGGTCGAGCGGGGTGACGTCCTCGGCCTTCGCGTCGAACTCGAGATAACCACCGTTCGGGACGCGGGTGATGGCCCAGGGAGCGACCTTGCGGACCTCGCCGGACTCGTTGATGATGCTGTAGGTGATGATGAAGGCACCATCGGCAGAATCGGCGGAGATGGCCTTGCGGACGCGGTAACCGTACTTGGACACCTGTCCGGTGAGGACGATGGCATCGGCCGTGGCCTCGGCTTCATAGGGCTTGCTGTCGTACTCCGGCACCGGGGGCCAGTTCCATTCAGCCTGCGGGCTGGTCCAGAAGGTGCTGCCGTAGGAGTTGGGGTTGACGAAGCGCATCCGGGGGGCCGGGGCGCCGTCGGCGGGTGCCGGCGGTTCGGGTTTCTGCGCGATGACCTCCTGCTCGCCGAGCTTGAAGGACAGGATTTTCGCACCGTGGGCGGCGTCCACCACAAGGGTGACGTCTCCGTTGGTCACGGAATACTTCTCTTCGTCCAATTTCTGGACGCTTTGTGCGCTGAGGGCAGTCGCGGAGAATACGGCGGCGGCCGCAAGGAAAGTGTGAAGTTTCATTTCGATCGTATGGTTAATCAATCTGGTATCCGCAAAAAAGATGCCTTTGCCTTTATTCCTGGAAGAGCATCGGGGCGAACTGGTGGAGGGAACGCCGCCAGGTGAGCCACTCGTGGCCGGTGCCCGGGGACTCGTAGTAGACGTGGTTGACGCCCAGGCTGTCCAGGGCCACGTGCAGGTCGTAGATGCCCTGATACATGCCGGCGGGTTCGTCCGTGCCGATGCTGATGTAGAAGAGGTGGTAGTCGTCATTCAGGGAAGCGGGATACATCTCGGAATCCCGGCGGTCGCCAGGGCCGCGGCCAGAGCCGCTGAAGCCGCCGATCCAACCGAACAGTTCCGGATGGTCCAGGCCGATGGTATAGGACTGGAAACCGCCCAGCGAGAGGCCGCAGATGGCGCGGTGGTCGCGGTCGGCGATGGTGCGGAAGCGGGCGTCGAAGGTGGGCACGGTCTCCTCGACCATCACTTTCTCGAAGGCGTCGAAGTTGAACAGATTGAAGCGGCCGGCAGGCTCCTCGGAGTCCTTCAGGACGGCCACGCCGTGCTCGCAGACGATGATCATCGGCACGCACTCGCCCTCGGCGATGAGGTTGTCCATGATGTTGCCCATCATGCCCTGGGTGGCCCAGCCGGTCTCATCCTCGCCGGCGCCGTGCATCAAGTAAAGCACCGGGAAACGGCGCTCGGGCTCGGTCTGGTACTGCGGCGGCAGATAGACGTAGCAGTTGCGCTCCGCGCCGGTCAGTTCGGAAGCATATTTCTCGATGCGGATCTCTCCGTGCGGGACCTTTTTCTCCAGATAATAGTCCACACCGGCCTCGGGGATCTCGATGCCGCTGGACCAGAAGAACGAGCCGAAGAACTTCTTGCTGTTGGGGTCGGACACGCGCTCGCCGTCCACCGTCAGGGTGTAATAGTGGAAGCCGGGCACGAGGGGATCGGTCGTGACTTCCCAGATGCCGTCTTCTCCCTTGGTCATCTCATAGGCCTTGCCGCCCACATTGACCTGGACGGATTCCGCGTCCGGGAAATCGTTGCGGAAGACGGTGCTGAGGTCCGGATTGATCTTCGGATACTCTGCGCCTTCCACGTTCGTGGTGGCGCTGGTGGGTTTGGTGAGGACGCCGACCTGCTTGTTGGACGCGCAGGAAACAAGGGCGACGGCTGCGATGAGCAGCCCGAGTACGGAATGTGATTTCATGACTATTGGTTGGTTTGATTGGTTATTTGCGGTTGATGGCGAAATGGAAGGGCTTGTCGAAATGCCGGCGGGAGTAGTAGGTGATGGAAGGATTCGTCAGGTCCATGACGGCGGTCCAGGCGGTGCCGAGGAATCCATCGTGCGCCGGCTGGGACACGGACTCGATGGAAGCGGTCAATTGTTCCATGTCCATGGTGCCACCGCTCTCTTCGAACTGCTGACACAGGTGCTCGTACCGATGGTCCGATTCTTCCAGGCCCACATTGAACTTCGCCTCGCACAGGTAGTGGTTGGCTACGGCAGGGGAGTCCACGACCACCATCTCATTATCGACAAATTCCACCACGACGCTCTTTCCGGTGGCATCGGCCATGGCATAGTGGTGGGCCGCGCCGATGTCGGAGTGCATGTCGATGCCCCGGAGCAGGGTGACGGCCTTATCGACGGTGGCGGCGTTCTTCAGCAGGTAGCAGATGGCCGATGTCGTTGTGAGGGCCGGTTTTCCCGTCTCCTGGTGCGTCTCTGCATCGTCGCCGGCCATCAGGTCTGCGATGGCGAGACCCTTTTCATTGATGCCGTCGAGGGCGAAGAAGAGGCCGCTCAGGGCCATATACTGGTTGGCAAAGCCTTCTGGCAGCCAGCCGTCGCCGAAGCCGAAGAAATCCGAGTTGAAGGTGGTGATCGTCTCGTATCCGCGCTGGGGAATGGTGTGCAGGATAATACCGGTCGCGGAGGAGAAATCGAAGTTACGGCCCATCAGGACGCCGTTTTCCGGCGTACGGACCGTGAGGGCGGAGCACCCGTACACGGCATTGACGGGTGTCGGTGCCGGCGGATTGTAATAACCCTTGGAGAGGAAGTTCATCACATAGCCTACCAGGTCGGCGGCGCTGCGTCCGCCACGGCTGCCGATCAGTTCGGCAAAGCCGTCATCCCCCTTGTACTCCATATAATAGAGTCCCTCGTCCAGTTTCTGTACGGACGCGGCTCCTTTGACCAGCGGTCCGAACTTGGACCAGGCGAACAGGCCGCTCAACATCAGCAGCACGAGGATTCCCAGCAGGAACCAAAGGATGACCTTCAAAAACTTTTTCATTCTCCGGAAGTGTTTGTTTTTGTGAAGATAACCATATTCCGGCATATTTCCAAAGGAAATAACCCTTTTTCCGCCTATCCCTCAACGGATTCCCCCGGGAAGCCCCGTCCGGGCCCCTCTCAACGAATGATTGAAAATTTTTTGGACTTTTAAAAATTTTTTATTTACCTTTGTAACAGAACAAAGCGCAAATGGAAATGATGATTAATTTCTTCTGGTGGTGGCGTAACTCAAGGATTCAAAATTCGTGAGACGCTGCTGCCGTGTAAATTAATCAAGTTACAAGATAAGGCCTGTCGTAATCACGACAGGCTTTTTTTATGCCGGAAAGTATATAAAACGACTGATATGAGTTACCAAGTTGATGAAAACGGATTCTACGGAGAGTTTGGCGGCGCCTACATCCCCGAGATTCTGTACAAGTGCGTCGATGAGCTGCGCAAGGCCTACCTGCCGGTCATCGAAAGCGCGGAATTCCAGCAGGAATACCGCCAGCTCCTCCGGGACTACGCCGGCCGCCCCTCCCCCCTGTATTATGCCGAGCGTATGAGCCGGAAGTACGGCTGCCATCTCTACCTGAAACGCGAGGACTGCAACCACACCGGTGCCCACAAGATCAACAACGCCATCGGCCAGATCCTGCTTGCCAAGAAGATGGGAAAGACGCGCGTGATCGCGGAGACTGGCGCCGGCCAGCACGGCGTCGCCACCGCCACCGTCTGCGCTTTGATGGGGATGCAGTGCGAGATTTTCATGGGCAAGACCGATGTCGAGCGCCAGCACACCAACGTGGAACGGATGCGGATGCTGGGCGCCAAGGTCAATCCGGTCACTACCGGCAACATGACCCTGAGCGACGCCTGTTCCGCAGCCATCCGGGACTGGTGCTGCCACCCTTCCGACACGTATTATCTGGTGGGCTCCACCATGGGTCCGCACCCTTATCCGGACCTTGTCGCCAAGCTCCAGAGCGTCATTTCCGAGGAGATCAAAATCCAGCTTCAGGAGAAGGTTGGCAGGGACTATCCCGACTACCTGGTCGCATGCATCGGCGGCGGCAGCAACGCGGCTGGAACTATTTATCATTACATGGACGATGAGCGCGTGAAGATCGTTCTCGCGGAAGCGGGCGGCCACGGCATCGACTCCGGCTATACCGCCGCGACGATCCATCGCGGCCGCACCGGCATCCTGCACGGTTCCAAGATGCTTGTGATGCAAACGCCTGACGGTCAGATTGAAGAGGCCTTCTCCATTTCTGCCGGTCTGGACTATCCCGGCGTGGGGCCGATGCACTGCAACATGGCCAAACAGGGCCGCACCCAGGTCTTTGCCATCAATGATGACGAGGCTATTTATGCGGGCTACGAGATGACCCGGCTCGAGGGCATTATCCCCGCCATCGAGAGTGCCCATGCGGTCGCGGCGCTCAGCAAGATGAGCTTCCGTCCCGACGACATCGTCGTCCTCACCGTCAGCGGCCGGGGCGACAAGGATGTCGAGACCTATCTGAAAAACAAGGAAATGGCGAAGGAGTATGGCAACTTTTAACTATACCACCGCCGCCCGGAAGCGGCTGGCCGACCTCTATACGCCCGTTTCCGTCTATATGCGGCTCCGCGACCTCTATCCCCAGTCGGCCCTCATGGAGTCCAGCGACTATCACGGTGGCGAAAACTCCCGTTCCTTCATCGGCATCGCCCCCATCGGCAGTGTCTCTGTGGAACATGGCGTCGCGGTCGCCAGCTATCCCGACGGCACCAAGACGCGCAAGCCCGTCACGGAGGATTATACTGCCGATATGGCTGTCAATGAGTTCCTCCACAGCTTCGACGTCCAGGGCGAGTACAGTAACCTGTGCGGGCTCTACGGATATATGACCTTCAACGCCGTGCGGTATCTCGAGAACATCCCGGTCAAGGACGAGACGCAGGCCCGTAACGACGCACCAGACATCCTTTATATCCTGTACAAGTACATCATCATGTTCGACCATTTCAACAACACGATGGTGCTTGTCGAGCTGCTGGAAGACGGGGAGAAGAGCGGCCTGGCGAAGGTTGAGCAGGAGATGAACCGCACAAATGTCAATCCGTACAGCTTCCATCCGGTAGGGGAGACCACGTCCACCCTGACGGACGAGGAGCACAAGGCCAATATCCGCAAGGGAATCGCCCATTGCCTGCGCGGCGACGTCTTCCAAATCGTGCTGTCGCGCCGCTTCATCCAGAAATACGAAGGAGACGATTTCAAGCTCTACCGCGCGCTCCGCAGCATCAACCCCAGCCCGTACCTGTTTTACTTCGACTTCGGCGGTTTCCGCATCTTCGGGTCGTCGCCCGAGACGCACTGCCGCATCGACGGTCGTCGGGCCTACATCGACCCGATCGCCGGAACCACCAAGCGCACCGGCAACCGGGAGGAGGACGCCCGCGGCGCGGAGTTCCTGCGCAACGACCCCAAGGAGAACGCCGAGCATGTGATGCTGGTCGACCTGGCCCGCAACGACCTCAGCCGCAACTGCCATGATGTGAAGGTCGATTTCTACAAGGACCTGCAGTATTACAGCCATGTCATCCATCTCGTGTCCCGCGTCAGCGGCGAGCTTGACGAGGGTGCCGATCCCGTCAAGGCCTTCATGGACACTTTCCCGGCCGGAACGCTCAGCGGAGCGCCGAAGGTGCGCGCGATGCAGCTGATCAGCGAATACGAGCCCCACAACCGCGGCGCGTACGGCGGTTGCATCGGGTACATCGGCCTGAACGGAAGTCTCAATCAGGCGATTACCATCCGCACTTTTGTGAGTCGCAACAACGAACTGTGGTTCCAGGCCGGCGGCGGCATCGTGGCCCGCAGCGACGAAGAATATGAACTGCAGGAAGTCAACAACAAGCTGAACGCCCTGCGCAGGGCCATCCTGATGGCAGAAGAAATGTAAGGTTATGAAAATCGTTATCATCGACAATTACGACAGTTTCACCTACAACCTGGCCCATCTGGTGAAGTCGCTGGGGGCGCAGGTGACGGTGCTGCGCAACGACCGCTTCGAGCTTTCGGATCTCGAGGCTTTCGACAAGATCATCCTGTCCCCGGGCCCGGGCATCCCCTCGGAAGCGGGCCTGCTGCTGGACGTCATCCGCACTTATGCCGGGCGCAAGCCGATACTGGGCGTCTGCCTGGGCCATCAGGCCATCGGCGAGGTGTTTGGCGCCAAGCTCGAGAACCTGGCCGATGTCTATCACGGCGTTGCCCTTGAGGGTACACAGTTCCGGAAGGACTACATCTTCGACGGCCTTCCGGAGCGGATCACGATGGGCCGATACCACAGTTGGGTCGTCAGCCGCGAAAACTTCCCGGACTGCCTGGAAATCACCGCAATCAGCGACGAGGGCCGGATCATGGCCCTGCGCCATCGGCAGTATGACATCCACGGCATCCAGTTCCATCCGGAGAGCGTCCTCACGCCGGACGGGGCCGAAATCATCAGCAATTGGATAAATCTGTAATAGTTATGAAAAAGTATCTTGAAGAGATTCTCAATCACGAGTATCTGTCCCGCGAGGAGACGCATGACATCCTCATCAACATCACGCGGGAGAAGTATCCCGGCGAGCAGCTGGCGGCCCTGATGAGCATGCTCCAGCTCCGCGGCATCACCGTCGACGAGCTCCTGGGCTTCCGCGACGGCATCCTCGAGACCGGCCTTTCCGTGAAGCTCGACGCCGACAAGTATGTCGATATCGTCGGTACCGGCGGCGACATGAAGAACACCTTCAACATCTCCACCTGCGCCTGCGCGGTCGTGGCGGGAGCGGGGTACAATGTGGCCAAGCACGGTAACTACGCGAGCACCAGCACCTCCGGCGCCAGCGATGTGATGGCGCGCCACGGCGTCCAGTTCACCTTCGACCTGGACCGCCTGAACCGGTCGATGGAGCAGACGCACATGGTCTATCTCCACGCCCAGGTGTATGCCAAGGCGATGAAGTTCGTCGGCCCGGTCCGGAAGATCCTGCCCTTCATGACTTTTTTCAACTTGCTCGGCCCGCTGGTGAACCCGTCCCAGCCCAAATGCAATGTGATGGGCACCGCCACCCTGGAGCAGATGCGCCTGTATAACAACGTGTTCCAGAAGATGGGTGTCGATTACGCCATCGTCAACAGCACCGACGGTTATGACGAGATTTCATTGACCGGAACCTTCAAGATCAACACGAACAAGTACGAGAAGGTGTTCGATCCGTCCGACCTCGGCCTGCCGCAGACGAAGGAATACGACCTCTTCGGCGGTCGCACGGGCGAGGAGGCCGCGGCCATCTTCGACAGCGTCCTGGAGAACCGGGCCACCGAGGGCCAGAAGAACACCGTCCTGGCCAATGCGGCCGTGGCGATCCAGTGCATGGACCAGAAACTGGACCTCCTGCAGGCGCTTGACATCGCCCGCGAGAGCCTGGAAAGCGGCAAGGCCCTGGCCAACTTCAAGAAGTTCGTGGAACTGAACAGCTAAGATGGATATCCTCGACGAAATAACCGCCCACAAACGACTTGAAGTCGCTGCGCTGAAACGGGATGTGCCTCTGAGTGCCCTGCAGGGCAGGGTGGAGGCTGTCCTGGGTTCTCGGCAGCCGTCGATGGCATCGGCCCTTGTGGCCTCTCCCAGCGGCATCATCGCGGAGTTCAAGCGCAAGTCACCTTCGAAGGGGTGGATCAAGGAGGCGGGCGACGCCGCCGTCATCCCGCTGGGCTACCAGCGGAACGGCGCGGCGGCGCTCAGCATCCTCGCCGACACGAAGTACTTCGGAGGCAGCCCTGAGTTCATCGTCAAAGCCCGGGAGAGTGGCGTCACGCTGCCCATCCTCTTCAAGGAATTCGTGGTGGACGAGTATCAGCTCTATGTGGCGCGCCTCTGTGGCGCTTCCGCCGTCCTGCTCATCGCCGCTGAATTGAGCAAGGAGGAATGCCGGAGGTTGATTGGAATTGCCCATTCTCTAGGCCTGGAAGTCTTGCTGGAAATGCACTCCGAGCCGGAACTCGAATACGCTGAACTGGAGCCGGATATGTGCGGCATCAACAACCGCAACCTCGGCACCTTCGTGACCAGCGTGGAGAACAGTTTCCGCCTGGCCGAGAAGCTGCCTGCCGATGCGGTGAAGGTCAGCGAGAGCGGTATCGGGAACCCCGAGACGCTTGTCGCGTTGCGGCAGTGCGGCTTCCGGGGATTCCTGATCGGGGAGCGCTTCATGAAAGAACCGGATCCAGGGACGGCCCTGGGTCAATTCATCGCAAAGCTATGATTATCAAGGTGTGCGGAATGCGCGACGCCGACAATATCCGCGCGGTGGAGGCCCTCGGCATCGACCTCATGGGCTTCATCTTCTGGCCGCACTCGAGCCGGTATGTCGGCCCTAAGCCGTCCTATCTGCCCGAAACCTGCCAGCGCGTGGGTGTCTTTGTCGATGCTTCCGTGCAGGACATTCTCACTGCTGTGCAAGACTTCCGGCTGGATATCGTGCAGTTACACGGCCACGAGACGCCGGAGATGGTTGCGGCATTGAAAGAAAAAGCCGCCGTCCGGGTTGTGAAGGCTTTGGCTGTCAATGGGCCCGAGGACTTAGCGCAGACTGCCGCCTACGAGGACGTGTGCGACGCGTTTCTTTTCGACACTAAAGGCCGGTTGCCGGGTGGCAATGGCCAACAGTTCGACTGGAACGTACTGCGTTTCTACACCGGACGGCTTCCGTTCCTGCTCAGCGGGGGAATCGGGCCGGAGGATGCGCAGCGCGTCCGGGCGTTCGACGTCCCCGGCTGCATCGGCATCGACCTGAACAGCCGCTTTGAAACCGCACCCGGGCTGAAGGACGTGGAAGCATTGAGAACTTTTATTGAAACCATCAAACAATGAACAAGATAGACAGACTATTCACCGAACGCGGAGACCGGAAACTGCTCTCCCTCTATTTCTGTGCAGGCGATCCCACCTTTGAAGGCACCGCCGATGTGATCCGCGCGATGGAACGCCGCGGCATCGCGATGGTGGAGGTCGGCTTCCCGTTCTCCGACCCGCTGGCCGACGGCCCCGTGATCCAGACCGCCGCCACCAACGCCATCCGCAACGGGATGACCATCTCCAAACTCTTCGCCCAGCTCAAGGAAATCAAGGACGAAGTGTCGATCCCCCTGGTACTTATGGGCTACCTGAACGTGGTGATGCAGTACGGCGTCGAGCCCTTCTTCCGCAGCTGCGCGGACAGCGGCGTGAGCGGCGTCATCATCCCCGACCTGCCCTTCAAGGACTATATGGAGGAGGTCCGTCCGATTGCTCGGCAGTTCGGCATCCATGTCATTATGCTCATCACTCCCGAAACGGACGAAGATCGTGTGCGGTTCATCGACGAAAACACTGACGGCTTCATCTACATGGTGAGCTCCGCCTCCATCACCGGCACCCAGAAGAGTTTCGACGAACGCAAGCAGGAATACTTCCGCCGCATCGACGCCATGAACCTGAAGCACCCCCGCATGATCGGCTTCGGCATCAGCAACAAACAGACGCTGGAGGCCGCCCAAAGCAACGCCGCCGGCGCCATCATCGGCAGCAAATTCGTCACCCTGCTGGAGCAGAGCGCCAGCCCCGACGAGGCCCTTGACAAGCTATTCGCCGCCTTGGCGGAATGAGCCCTTGTAACTCAGGATTGCACAGTACAGCGAGATGGTGACGAGCGGGAGGTGGAGGAAGCCGACCCAGACGGTGCTGGGGTTGAGGAAGTTGGACATATTGTAGATACCGATGAGGAAGCCGATGATGGCGGTTATCCGGTAGGTGACAATATTGACCTTGGGGAGATTCAGGGTGAGAATGGTCAGGAAGGCCGGGGTCGTCAGGCAGAAGGCCGTGGCCGTGTTGCGGGTGAAAAAGGGCAGGGGATTGAAGTCCAACTGGCCGGCATTGTTGAACGGGCACCAGTAGGCGAAAAGCGCCATGACGATCATCCAGGCATACTTCCAACGGAGATTGCCGAAGTCGAAGCTGTTCTCAGGCTTCAGTGTCTCCCGGAACCAGGTGTACGCCACGAACAGGAACATCACGACATTCACGGTGATGATGCTGAAGCCGTACTGCTCGGTGACCGCCATATTCTGGATAAAAGCGAACGCCAGATAAGACACCGCTACATACGCATTGAACACCGTCCTGAACTTGTTCTTAAAAACAAATAGCAGGACAAACATCACCAGCGACAACGACTGGAAAATGATGTTCAGATTCCCCAGATGAACCTGCGGCGCATTCGCTAACGTCGTTCTGATGATCCCGGGAACATTCTGCGGGTCAAAATTCCGGCTCACAATGGGCATCAGCACGCACTGTCCCACAAATAACAGCACAAAGAACCACCATTTGGTCGTGATCTTTTCCAGTTTCTTCATGGCTTATCCATTAATCGTTTTGTGAATTTAGCGACATTCCTCCACAAATCCAAAAGAACGAGTTTAGGATTTTTCGGACTGGTGAATGGTATGGAGTTTGAAGGAGGTGACTGTCAATTGAAAGATTAAGGAGGAAAAGATTATGAAGCGATTCTTTATTCTTATCATGGCGGTCATTCTTTCCGCCATTTCTTGTACGACGACCAGGTATATATCCAGCCAGCCGAGCATGGAGGCAGAGTGGACGGGACGCACCCACGCGGATATCGTCCGGCACTTCGGCGCCCCGACCCGGGAGGTTTCGGATGGGGCCGATGGCCTCATTCTCGTCTATGAAAAGGTGACCACGGTGCACGAAACGAGCTCCTTCGGATCGACCTTGACCACAGAGAGCAGGGAAAACCGGAAATTCAAGGAGTTTTCCCTCGGTGCCGATGGAAAATGCTATGGCGTCCGGACGAACGAGAAAATAGCAGATGGCGTGGAGCCCTATCCTTGGGGAACAGGGGTGCTTGTCGGCGGCGGTATTCTCGTCACAGCGTGGCTTGTGGGGTTAATCGCCTGCTCGCGTTAGCATTCCTGTTCTTCAGGATTCCACACAAACAGTCCCTCCGCGCCGGCCAGTGAACGAATGAGATCCACCAGTTTCGCATCGGGGCTATAGAGGGTCATGTAGTGGTCGTCACCGCTAAAGTTAATCAGCGCGTCGGCGGGCCGGATTAAGAAGAAAAGAGGGGAGTGGCTACGGGCTGATTCCTCGAAGAAGCGAATCAGGTCTTCATGCGTAAATTCCTCATTCCACGCCTCTCCATCCGTGCTCACCAGCAGGTCCTGGTAGCAGTTCAACCGGATCAAGACCTCCGCAAATTTCCGGCAAATCGTATCAATCCTGTCGATGAAATACTTCTCGACCGTGAAATACCTTCCCGGCGCCCCCGCCGGCACTTGTTTCGGCAGTATGTCGATGATTACGTAAGGTTTCTCCAGAAAAGTGTCAATGGTATCCATAGGGCAGGAGATGGTTATAAAATCGACGGCAGCAAGACCTCCTCGATGAAATCGACCCGGTCAAAGACGGTCGGTTTGAAGTAGGAGGTGACGCCGGCGACGACGTTCGTATCCGGGTTTACATAGATGACATTTCCGCTGTTGCCGATGGCGGCATAGATGCGCTGGCCGGGGTGGACGATCCACCAGAGATAGCCGTAGTGCATGCCGCGGAAGTATCGGCTGTCCACTTCCCGAGGAGTCGTCATTTCCTCGATCCAGCGCTGCGACACGATCTGTTTCCCGTCCCAAGTGCCGTTCTGGAGGCATAGCTGGCCGATCCGTGCCATGTCGGTGGCGCTCATGCAAAGGCCGTATCCGGGCGTTCCGAGCCCCTGCCGATCGGCGAACCAGACATTCCCCTTGGGGCCCTTGTCGATGGTGAAGTGCTTGTGTTCTTCCGCCGATTTGGCGTAGAAATTCTCATGGGCGGGGATGCCGAGGGGCTCGAAGAGGTACTGGTTGGCAAAATCGACGGTATTCAGGCCGGTCGCCTGATACAGGATTCCGGAAAGGACGTGCAGACAGACTGTGCGGTAATCGAACTTGTCCGTGATTCCCCGGCGTCCGCCTAGAAAGTCCAGGGAGCTCTTCGTCCAGTTCTCGCTGGAGCAGACCTTTGACCATGGATCCCCGATCCCTTTGTAGGGGGCGCGCATGGTCAGCAGATGCTTGACCGTGATGTCGTAGATGGTTTTCTCCCCGCGTTTGACCTGATAGTCAGGGAAATAGGAAAGGACTTTGTCATCGACACCGCCCATCATTCCCTTGTCGATGGCGATACCCACGAGCAGTGCCACGACGCTCTTGGTGGCGGACATCACGTGCGTACAGTCCGTCCTAAGGTATCCGTTCCATTCGCCGGAATAGATTTCTTTCCCGTCTTTCAGGACGGAGATCTGGCAAATGTTCGGTTCCTTCTCCCCGATATAATTATTCAGTTCCTCGCGGGTCATATCACTTCGCAAAGGCATACGAGAATCCCTGGATGCGATCCCAGGCGCCGCGGGTGAAGTCGGGGACTTCCACGGGCATGCAGCCGTTGTCCATGGAGATGCGGGAAAGCTCTGATACGCAGCACCATTCGGCCAGGTCATAGACGTCCATGTCCAGCGGAAGACCATTGTTCAGGCAATAGATCAGGCGGTAGTCCATGATAAAGTCCATGCCGCCGTGGCCGCCCACTTTCTTGGCGGTTTCCTTCAGTTCGGGCGTGAGGATGGGGCTGGGATAGAGCGCCATCAGGGAATCGAGTTCTGCGCCCTCGTACACCTTTTCCCGGCCGATGTCTTCGTAGTCCGCGACAGCCTCGTCATTCTCTTCCTGCAGGCAAACCTGCCCGACAGGGTATTTGCCGATGTAACCGTCGGTTCCCACCAGCTGATACATACGGTTGTAGGGGCGGGGCGTGAGGACGTCATGCTCGATCAGAATCGACTTGCCCTTGGCGGTCCGGAGCAGGGTCATGGTGAGGTCACCATTGGCAAAATCGCTGCCCATCCCTTTTTTCACGGCATCCTTGGGGCCGTTGAAGGGGTCGGTGTCCATGGCGGTGAGGGTGACCAGGCGGTCGCCGCGGTGGATGTTCAGCGCCTGGCACACAGGGCCGAAACCGTGCGTGGGATACACGTCCCCGCGGTTTTTGCTGTTGAATTCCAGGCGCCAGTTCCGCCAGTACTCGTGCCAGAAGGGGCGGAGGTAGTGGTTATAGGCGCCCTCGGCATGGATGACCTCGCCGAAAACGCCCTGCTTGGCCATCTCCAGGGCGGTGAGCTCGAAGAAATCGTAGCAGCAGTTTTCCAGGATCATGCAGTGCCGACGGGTGCGCTCGGAGGTATTGACCAAATCCCAGCAATCCTTCAGAGTCGTTGCCGATGGTACCTCGATGGCGACGTGCTTCCCGTGCTCCATCGCATACAGGGCGACGGGGACGTGATGCTCCCAGTCCGTGCAGATATAGACGAGGTCCACGGAAGGATCCTCGCACAGGGCCTTGAAGGAGTCCTCCTCTCCACTGTAGCCATTGGCCTCGAGCCCGAGCTTGGCCAGATCGGCCAGACTGCTTTCCGTGCGGTCCGGCTCGATGTCGCAGACAGCCGCGACATGGCAACCCGGCACCTTGGTGAGCCTCCTCACCGCATGCGAGCCGCGCATCCCGAGCCCGACGACGCCGACACCCACATCGGCAATCGGCTCATCGGCATACTGCAGCATATCCTGCTGCCCCGCCGGCCTCGCCGGCACTTTGGTCTTGATGATTTTCTGCTGTCCGCAACCGGCCAGGACAAAAAGGAGAATCAATAGAAGGAATCCTGTTCGTTTCATAAATGATGGTTCAATAAATTGGCAGCGTGAAGTTAGCCACAATCCGCCGATTCTCCAAAAAGAACCTAATCGTGATAGTCGGAATCCTTCCACTCGTACCGGACCGTCTCGGGGACGAGATACTTGCTGATTTTGTAGTCAATGTTGGCTTTATGGGCCTGGCTGAGCTGGTAGCACCTTTTGACGTAGTACATTTTCCCGTCCTTGATGAAACGGGCACCGGTCTGATGGAATCGGAAGGGAATACCTTTGGCGACGCACTGCGCGCGGAGGGAAAGAATCCAGTCGTAGTTGCACGGGCGCGCATCGACACCCGACTCGCCTCCCACCGACACCTCGTCGATTGAATCATTGAGGTAGGGGGTTAGGTCGATGGCGGTAATCAGAGGAGAGGCGATGATGCTTTTGTGCTTGATGGGAAGGGACAGGAAGATGGGCATCCGGTAATCGGCCATCTCCTGGTTCTCCACCGTACACCCCACGATGACATTGTCATAACCGTCGCCCCAGTCCTCGGGGACGCATTCCATGAAACGGTCGATGCGTTTGGTGAAAAAGTAGAACCAGAGGTCGCTCCGCCGCTTGATCATCTCCCAGCATTCCGGACGCCAGGGATCGGCGTCTTTCAGTAGGAAATCGGATGTAAAACAGGTAAATACGATCTTGCCGCTCTCAATCTTCCACGACTTGTCGCGCTTCCGCTTTACCGGGAGATAGAAATTGCCGGTCTTCCGGCACTCGCTGCTGGAAATCTCGCTGCCATACATCTCGTCTTGCCGGTACACATAGCAGTACTTGCACCCGGGGCTGATCTTGGTGCACCCGTGCCACGGATTCCAATCGGCATATATCTCCCAATGCTCGGACATTATGGCGCCCTACTTTTTCTTCTTCTTCGCCCAGGTGTTGCACAAGACAACCACGATGATGGACAAGACAAAAACGAGGCAGATGAAAGAGAAAGTCGTCCCCATCGAGGGTTCTCCATTCAGGAGGAACATCGCGGGAGCCAGGACTATCAACAGCCCGCCCGTGAGCCAGCGGAGCCGCTTGATGTCGTATTTCGCCCGCTCCTCCTTGGGCGCGGTGTTGTATCCGGCAATCAGGTTATCTCCCTTGCCGATGAGAATGAGAATGCCCATAATGGCCAACAGGGCCGCGAGGATGATCAGGAATACTAACATAGGGGAATCGTTTTATTTTCGTGAAGATAGCAAGATTCCGGCGGATTTCCAACTTCCTGTCATAATCCGGCAGAGGTGCACTACACCTATTACAGCGTAAGGATGACGGGCTTCGGGAAGACGGGTTTCCCACGGAGTGTCATGTGGCGGGAGAAGTCAATGCGGACCTCATCCGAACCCTTCGGACATTCGAAGTTAACCCAAAGCGAGTAAGGCCAATCTATCCCTGTATGTTTATTCAAGAGTGTAGTGAATGGCTCTGTCATACGTTCGGGTTTGCAAATCATGAAGAAATCCATGGGATAATACTTCCAGACTGCGGAGACCTGTTTCCCGTTGATTAATATGTCGGCCGGAGAAACAAGAACGCCGCCCGGCAAATCATCGAATCTTACGCAGACAGTCGAGGGGTTCACTCGCGCTGCCGAAACACATACATCTGACGCCTCTTTAACGACAGCTTTATCGTCATAATCCACAGGGATTCTGGTGACGCCGCATCCCGCGACAGAGACGATACTCAATACAACTGCTAACAAACCAAAATAGGACTTCATAAACCAAAATTTTAAACGGGAGCATTAAAAATCAAAAACCGTGCGAGGAAGAAAATAAAGTGCTCGTACTGGTCCCAAAAATGGACCTATACAAGCATTTAAGGCCGTTTTTGCCGGCACCGGCCCATGTAATGGACCTGTACAAGCACCTTTATAAGCTAAAGGGAATTAGGACTTTACGGACAAAAAATGAGTAAGTTTACCGCCAACCATTTTGGAGATTTGCCGGAATGTGAGTAAATTCACATAGATTAATCGATAGCATTGTTTTATGAAGAACCGACGGTTATTAATTTTGATTCCGGCCACCATCGCGGGAATCCTTTTGGGGCTTTACCGTTTCTCCGCTGAGATGAAACGACAAAAGGAGGAAACCCGGTCTGAGCTTGAAGAACTGGTTGAACGGCTTCAATTAGATCTGCCGATAGTCAAAGAGTATAAAAACAGCATCATCACCCAGACGGGATTGATGATCCGGAACGATTCGCTGATCACCACCTATCAATTAGAGGCCGCCGATTCTATCCTTGTGGGTTTTCGTGAAGGGCGCCTCGCCTCTTTTCTTCGAGAGGAGGGCCTCCAGGGCTTGCTTTCCGACTATAAATCCTATCGTCTGACCCATCTGGCTTGTGATTTAGGGATGGTGTTTTCCGAACAGATCTACGACAAAGACGGGGGCCCCGTTTACTTCTGGGAGTACTCCCCGGATGATTACCGTCCATTATTGAAGAAATAGGACCTGTCGATGCAAGTTTTCGACCGCTGAGGTATTTATTGGGCAAATCCTTATTGCAACCAATGAATTATGAAAAAGCTCGTTTTACTCGTTAGCGCCCTCCTGCTTTTGGCCCTTGGCGTTTCCGCCCAGGAGAAGCGGTCATTCAAGCGGTTTGAGAATAATATCCAAATCGGAAGCGGATTGTTTTTAGAATCGGGCTATCGTGTCAACGCGAAGAATCCTGGAGTTGTGATACGTCTCTCGTATGGACTCGATTATCGTTTCAATGAGAAATGGTCGATAATGCCCGGAGTCGGGTATCGTTTGCAGAGTGGAGACATCCAAATCTACGAAGGCAGTGATTGTGACTATCTGGACCTGGCGGATTTTTCGATAGCCGTTCGGTATCATTTGGAGACAGATGCGGACCGGATTGTTTTGGGACTTGGCCCTGCATTGTCCTATCTGGTCACACCCGACACTTATTATATCGATTATGACCCTAAATATCCGCTGAATGGGAAAGAAAAGTTCCACCGTTTTGATGTGGGGATTCAGCCAAGCGTCTCTGTCCTTTTGGGGAAACACCTCCAGTGTGGATTGGAAGCGAACATTGGCCTGCTGAACATGAGAAGGCAGTATCCCGAATACGATAGGACCGGATCGACCCATCTGCATTATATCGCGCTTATGTGCGGTGTCCATTTTTGATTATGAACTGACATATCTCCATTCATAGTAACCCTCGTCGGATACCCTCCGACGAGGTTTTCTTTTTGGTTTGTCGATGGTTATGTACATTTTTTTCAAAAAAAGTATTGCAAATCAAAATATATCGCTTACCTTTGTATCGGAATCCGATATAACGGAAAACAATGTAAGATATGAAGAACACCACAGCAGCATTGACAGAAGCGATCTATTACATCCTTCTCGCCCTGCAGGAGCCTCTCCACGGGTATGGCATCATGCAGAAGACGTCCGCGATGAGCAAAGGACGTTTGATTTTATCGGCAGGCACCTTGTACGGTGCGATCTCGAATCTTCTGGAGAAAGGCTGGATCCTTCCCTGCGGGGAATCCTCCGACACGGATGGCAGAAGAAAACTGTATCAGATTACGGACAAGGGGCAGGAAGTCCTCCTGGCTGAATTCCAGCGTCTGGAGGAACTGGTGGAGAACGGCAGAATGAACATTAAAAAGTAAGCGATATGAATACAAAATTAGTTACCATCAACTGGTTCGTTGATTTTGACAAAGAAGAGAAGTGGCTGAACAAAATGGCCAAGAAGGGCCTGGCTTTCCGAAGCGTCCACGGGTTCTTCTATTGCTTCGGGGAATGCAACCCCGGAGAGTTCATCTATCAGATCGACTTTGACGAAAAGAAGTCGAAGAATGGCGTGGGCGACTACGTGGCATTCCGCAGTTCCTGCGGAGATCAGCTCGTCCACCAGCACAAAAGCAAGATCTACTGGAGAAGGGAAACGGCCTCCGGCCCGTTCGAAGAGGAGAACAACGTCGCCGCCAAACTGCGCCTGACGAACAAGGCCTTCAACTTCCACCTGAACAGTTTCATCGGCCTCACCCTCATTGCGGCCCTTGCCTACCTGGTCCTGTTGCCGATTGGAAAGCATCTCCCCGAAAGCGGCTTCTCCACCTGGCTGACCGACTTCAGTGCCGGCCTGACCTACGGTATCCTCGCGGCAGAGGTACTTATCCTGTTTCCCATTCTGAAGAAACTACAGAAAAAGGTGAACAACCTGATCGGACAGATCTTCTAAAAACGGCAACGGAGCACTCGAAGGTGCTCCGTTGTTCTTTTTACATCAAGTTACTCTTTGCCTGCGGATTGTGCGACCAGATGGCGCCAACCTTGGGGCAGGTATATTTCTCGGCGCAATCAGCGCAAGTCTCGAAGCCTTTGCTTATCGCGCATTGACGGACCGGGCAAAGGCGGTCGCAGAACACGGTTTTCCGTCCATTGATGCGACAGCCGTCGCAGTTGATGTGTTCCGGGAGAATGGGCGCGTTGTTCAATTCGGCCCACAGTTTGGCGGTTTTCTCACGCAGTGACTGGTCGTCGTTCTTCGTGGCAAGATATGCGTCGCATTTTTCGCAGTCCAGTCCGCAGATGGCAATCAGTTGTTTCATATTCAATGTTTTTACTTTTATGTGAAGATAGCGACAATCCGTCATATCTCCAAATACTCAATTAGGGCGAAACATGTTTGTAATTTTCGACAAAATTTTGCACCTTTATGGGTGAAATCTATGTAGTAGTATTATGTCTTACCAGAAGTTCTTCAATCCGGAGGAGTCTTACTCCCGTTCAGAGTTAGAGGCCTTGCAGCTTGAGAGGTTGCAGGCAACAGTCAAGCATTGCATGAATTCCCCTTTCTATAAGGAGCGTTTCCGCAAAGCAGGTTTGACGCCTTCGGATATCCGTACGCTTGACGACCTCAAGAAGATTCCCTTCACCACGAAGCAGGACCTTCGCGACACGTATCCTTTCGGCATTGCCTCGGTTCCGCTTTCCCAGTGCGCCCGCCTGCACTCTTCCAGCGGCACCACCGGCAATCCCACGGTCATCCTGCATACGAAGAAGGACCTGGAAGAATGGGCCAATGCCGTCGCCCGCTGCCTGTGGATGGTGGGCTGCCGTCCCGAGGATATTTTCCAGAACGCCTCCGGCTACGGCATGTTCACCGGCGGCCTCGGATTCCAGTACGGGGCCGAGAAACTCGGCATGCTGACGGTTCCCGCCGGCGCCGGCAACACCCTGCGTCAGATTAAGTTTTTCACCGATTTCGGCACGACGGTGGTGCACGCGATTCCTTCGTATGCTTCCCGTCTGTATGAGGTGATGTGCGAAAAGGGCATCGACCCTCGCCGGGACACCAAGCTTCGCACCCTCGTCATCGGCGCGGAACCGCACTCCGAGGACACGCGCAAGCGCATCGAGGAGATGCTCGGCGTCAAGGCTTATAACTCCTTCGGAATGTCCGAGATGTGCGGCCCCGGCGTCGCCTTCGAGTGCCCCGAGCAGAACGGCATGCACATCTGGGAGGACTACTACATTGTCGAGATTGTCGATCCGGATACCCTCGAACCCGTTCCGGACGGCGAGGTCGGCGAGCTCGTGCTCACCACGCTCAAGCGCGAGGCGATGCCGCTGCTCCGCTACCGTACGCGCGACCTCACCCGCATCCTGCCGGGCGAGTGCCCCTGCGGCCGTCATCACATCCGCCTCGACCGCATGAAGGGCCGCAGCGACGACATGATCATCCTCAAGGGTGTCAATATCTTCCCGATCCAGATCGAGACCATCCTGATGCAGTTCCAGGAGCTCGCCTCCGACTACCTCATCACCCTCGAGACCCTGGAAGACAACGACGCCATGACTGTCGATGTCGAGATGAAAGACCAATACATCGACGATTACGGCAAGCTCCAGTCCCTGACCCGGGAGATCACCCGCCAGCTCCGCGACGAGATCCTGATTACGCCGAGAGTGCGTCTCGTGCCCAAGAACTCCCTGCCCAAGAGCGAGGGTAAGGCCGTGCGGGTTGTCGATACCAGAAAGAAATATTAAACCATACAGCTATGACAGTCCATCAACTTTCCGTCTTTCTCGAGAACAAGTCCGGTGCTCTCGTCAGCGTGCTTCGGCTTCTCAAGCAGGAGAATATCCAGCTGATTGCCACCACCATCGCCGATACCATCGACTATGGTATCTTCCGTATCATCTGCTCCCAGCCTGAAAAAGCCTACGACGTCCTCCGCGAAGCCGGCGTGGCCGTCTCGCTCTGCGACGTGTTCGCCATCGAGCTCGACGACCGTCCCGGCAAGGCTGCCGACGCCATCGAACTCTTTGCCGGGGAAGGCATCAACGTCGCCTATATGTACTCCTTCCTGCTGAACGGCAAGGGCGTCCTCATCTTCCGCACCGACAACACCGAGAAGGCCGCCGAGATCATTGCCTCCAACGACCTTAATGTCATTCGCGAGAAGGACCTTTCCCGTCTCCTGTAGAGATGACGCTGAAGGATTTTCTCAATACCAACGACCGCTTCGCGGCCGGATGCGGGGCCCGGCTCGTTGAGATTGCGCCCGGAACTGCCGTTGCCACGATGAAAGTGACATCGGCACATCTCAATGCCGGTGATGTCTGCCAGGGTGGCGCGATTTTCACGCTCGCGGACCTCGTGTTTGCGGCACTGGTGAATCAGGGCGAAAACATCACCTTCGCCATCAACTCGACCATCTACTACCACGTGTCCGCCCGGGAAGGGGACACGCTCCGGGCCGAAGGACGCATCTCCTGCGACCACCATCGCATCCCCTCCGTGGAGGTGGAGGTTACAAATCAGGCCGGTGTCCGCATTGCCACCTTTACAGGACAAGCTTACACCGGCCGTAATCCAATCCCCGTCGAGGGGCTGCAATAAATCTTTTTAAGACGCTTCCGCGAGGATCTCCTCGGCACGCTTCAGGGCCAGGGAGATGTGGCTGCAGATGTTTTCCTTGCCCACCACCTCGTCCATGCCGGCGTTTTCCAGCACATTCATGACGGTGGGATTGACACCGGAGAGAACCACTTTCACACCCATCTGGGAGCACATGCGGCACATGTTGGAAAGGTTGTGGACGCCGGTGGAGTCGATGAACGGGACCTTACGCATGCGGATGATGCGGACCTTGGCGCGACCGCCCATATCGCCCATCATTTCCTCGAACTTGTTGCCGATGCCGAAGAAGTAAGGGCCGTTGATTTCGTACACTTTCGCGCCCTCGGGGATGATCAGGTGCTCCAGGTTGCCCTGGACGTCGGTGTCGGCCATCGGGTCGATTTCGTCGCTGATCACGGAGACGTTGGTGGTCTCGGCCATCCGCCGCATGCACAGCAGGCAGGCGATCAGCACGCCCACTTCGATGGCGATGGTGAGGTCGAAGATGACGGTCAGGAAGAAGGTCACCAGCAGCACGATGATATCCGACTTGGGGTTCCGGAGGATGGCCCGGAAACTGCGCCACTCGCTCATATTGTAGGCGACGACCATCAGGATACCGGCCAGGCAGGCCATCGGGATGTACTTCACCAGCGGCATCAGGAACAGGTAGATGACGGCCAGCACGATGGCATGGGCAATACCCGCGACAGGCGTGCGGCCACCGTTGTTGATATTGGTCATCGTGCGGGCGATGGCGCCAGTGGCGGGGATGCCGCCGACGAGCGGGGACACCATGTTCGCGATGCCCTGGGCCACGAGCTCCTGGTTGCTGTCGTGGCGGTCACCGATGACACCATCGGCCACAGCCGCGGAAAGCAGCGACTCGATGGCGCCCAGCATGGCGATCACCATGGCAGGCTGTGCCAGGTGACGGACGCTGTCCCAGGTGATCTGGGGCACTTCCGGCTGCGGCAGGGCGGAGGAGATGGAAAAGCGGTCGCCGATGGTCTCGATTCCGTCGATGCCAAGCGCCTTCAGGCCGAGCGTGGCAAGGGTCATCAGGACGATGGCTGCCAGCGACCCGGGGATGCGACGGCTCACTTTCGGGGTGAACACGATGATCAGGATGCTGCACAAACCCACCAGCAACGCCCACCAATTGACCGTGTCGATGTGTTGGGCATAGACGCTCCACTTACCCAGGAAGTCCGCCGGAACGCTCTCGATCTGCAGGCCGAAGAGGTCTTTGATCTGCGTGGCGAAAATGGTCAGCGCGATACCGGAGGTAAAGCCGACCACGATCGGGTAGGGGATGTATTTGATGATGGTGCCCAGGTGCAGGACGCCCATCAGGATTAGGAACGCACCGGCCATGAAGGTCGCGATCATCAGGCCGTTCATGCCGTATTCCTGAATGATTCCATAGACGATGACGATGAAGGCTCCGGTCGGTCCACCGATCTGGACCTTGCTGCCACCGAAGAAAGAGATGATGAAACCCGCCACGATGGCGGTTAAAATGCCCGCTTCCGGGGAAGCGCCCGAGGCGATGCCGAAGGCAATCGCAAGTGGCAGGGCGACAATGCCGACAATAATGCCCGCCAGCATGTCCTGGACAAGCGTCTGCTTGTTATAACCTTTCTTGAAAGTCGAGAACAGTTTGGGCTTAAAACCAACTTTGAAATCCATGTTGTAACTACTTCTGCGCCGGCCCGTTGCTGGCGGTCAATAAATACACTAATCTAAACCGGCGGCAAATTTACGCATTTTTAAAATTTTTTCAAAATATAAAGCGCGTGATATGCGTCGCCCGCAAAGATGTGGCGGTACACTCTTTGCACGCTTCACCGCTAAAATGATGACAATGAAAAGGATTGTTCTCCTGCTGCTGGCCGCCTGCCTGGCATTGACGGCCTGCTCGGTAACGCGAAAGGTTTCAAAAGCATCGACGGAAGATTCCGACACTTGGGTCGGCTTCTCGACCGCCGATATTACGTATGCGATGGGATACCCGAACCATATCACCGAAGACGGGAAAGGCGGCAGCGTGCTCGTGTACGAATCGACTCCGGACTACGACAGTCCGGATTTTGACATCCTGGATCCGGACGCCTCCTCCCGAAAGCGGCAATATGCGTGTTTCTATGTGGATGAATTCGGGACCTGCTATCGGGTGGAATCTAACTACGACCTGCCCGCCGCGCCCCAGTTGGTTGATTCGGAAGAACCCAGCACTATCTGGATCGATCTCCTAATCACGATTCCCTTGCTGACGCTCAGTCTGATTCTGTAGAAACGTAATAGCGCTATTTCTTTGGCGCCGCCCAGAAAGTGTCGGCATCGGTTGTGATAAGGTCACCATTATCCGTACGGAAGGGTTCAAAGCCTGACGGGACAAGCCGGATGTGACGATCGGCCTTACGTTGCCTGTTGTCCCAGTCTTCCTGGTAGTAGGAAAGGGATTCCCAGCAACTGAACCAGTAGGTGTCCTTGGCCATGTAGGAATAGTGCTCGTTCACTTCCGTGGTGACCCATTTGAATTTCGGATGATACATCATCGGCTCTCCGGAAATGTAATGCTCCCTGATTTCCCGGAGGGAAAGCGGCGTGCCGTCCAGGTCGGAAGCGAAGTTCCCGTCCATATCGGTGTCTATCATCGCCCATTTGCCGAGCTCCGGCAGCCACACCTCGTTGACTACGTGGCAGTCGTTGTCATTCTCATCTTCCGGCAGGCAGGTGACATACCGTGCGTCCAGACCGGCGGCGAGCATCAGTTCGAAGGTAAGAATGCTGTGCAGCCGGCAGTTGAATGCGGGTGCGACATTCTTCGTATATTCCCACAAGTCAATGGCGTTGCGATGCTCCGGATTAATTTTCTGATTATCGTGCGGGATGTTGGCCGCCACGAACTTGCCGATGGCGAGCGCCTTTGTCCATGTGTCCGCATCGGCATCGTATAACGTGTCCGTCCGGAAATATTCCCGGATCTCCTTTGCCCGGACGGTGTCCTGGACAATCTTCATTTCAAAGGCAGCCGAGTCCTTCCCGAAAGTTCCGGATTCTCGGAGCAAGTTCACAAATTCATCATATCGTTCTTTTGTCGGCGGATAACCCTGATCCCCACGAATCAAGTTATAGATGATGCCCGCCGTGCAAAATATGCCGAATAAGGCGAAAAGGCCCCAGATAATTTTCAGAAACTTTTTCATACTCTGCAATCAGTAAATGATTTATCAGAATAAAGATAGGAGTTTTAGCGCAGTTTTCCAAATTGCAGGTAAACCTATTTCAGGACGATACCATCTTCCGTGTCCTGATAAAGTGGCCTTCCTGAATAGCCGCAAAGGAGGCGACACCTGCCACGATAGCGATCGGGACAATGGACCAGAACACCAAAGGAACTGAGATGAAGAGCAGCAGGCCTGTCAATTTGTTGGCCAGGGTGTGGGGAAAGCAGAATAGTTTATGGACGGCCAGTGCCGATATTTGATTGACAAGTTTGATCAGGACAATCACCCCAGCCCAGATCCACAGCCACGATGGAATCTGTAGGACCGGAGCCAACTTGATTGTGCAACACGCGACGAAGCAAATGTCTGCCACACTGTCCAGCACGGCGCCGATTTTGCTCTCGGCATGCAGCTTCCGCGCAAGGTATCCATCGACAATATCGCTGACGCCGCACAGGCCATAAACTACCCAGAACTCCACACTTGCCGGCCTGCAAAACAGCAAACAGAACGCGCCAATAATTCGGAGTGCCGAAATGATGTTGGGAATGTGTTTCACTTCACAGATTGATGTGCCTGGCTTGCTTTGTAGACTATTCTGGGCCGGTAATGAGATGTCTTATTTCCTCTGCCGTAGAATAATAGACGGATGGTTTGTCGTGTAAGTCGAAAGCCTTATTGAAGACATCAGTTATGACCTCCGCTATCTGTATGATGGAATCGCTTTCTGAAATACGGTCCGCTATCTCTTTTGACTCGGAATCAAACTCATCGTCAGGGGCGCCACCCTCCAATAACCCATAAACATCAAGTTTATCTATGGCTTTTTTAACAAGTTGATATTTAGATATCTCATCCATATCGCATCATACAAATACTATCACAAAATTAGTATTTATTTTAGGAACTGCCAATCGTTATGAAACAAGTCTTTGAGGGGTTTCGAACTCAAATAGAAGCTTCTATGATGGTGTAGACACGAAATAGGACGCTTCCGAAGAAATGTCCTGTTTAGTAGACTACTATGATAAACTATCGAACTTTCTTGAGGACCTCGTGAAACTTGAAAGGTTTATTGAAAGTGTTCAAGTTTTTGGAAATTCTTGCCGATATCGGCAAAAAATGTTATATTTGTGGTGATTGAATAAAAAAACTTGCCGATAGTTATGGACCTGATCACTGTCAGTCAATATGCCGAGATGCATGGCCTTCCTGAGCGGACCGTCCGGAATTGGTGCAATGCGGGGAAGATGCAAGGGGCATTCCTTTCGGGGAAGACCTGGAACATCCCTGCCGATGCTCCACTGCCTAAAAAGGGCAAGTCGAAGGTTTCGCCGCTTCTGAAACGGCTCAGGGAAGAGAAGGAGGGGAGGATCAGCGGAGGCATTTATCATCGTACCCAGATTGACCTGACCTACAATTCCAACCATATCGAAGGCAGCCGCCTGACCCACGACCAGACCCGGTACATATTCGAGACCAATACCATTGGCATCACCGATGATGCTGTCAATGTCGATGACATCGTCGAAACGACAAACCACTTCCGGTGCATCGACCTCATTATCGACAGGGCGGAAGAACGGCTGTCTGAGAGCCTGGTCAAGGAACTGCATCGAATCTTGAAAACAGGAACATCTGACAGTAGGAAAGAATGGTTTAATGTCGGGGATTACAAGAAACTGCCCAACGAGGTAGGAGGACGCGAGACATGCCCTCCGGAGCGGGTGCATGCCCGGATGAAAGCCCTGCTTGCCGAATACAATGTGAAGAAAGAGAAGGGCTTGGAGGATATCATCGACCTTCATCAAAGATTTGAGCTGATTCATCCCTTCCAGGATGGAAACGGTCGCGTGGGACGTCTCATCATGTTCATGGAATGCCTGGCAAACGGGATTGTCCCGTTCATCATAACAGAGGACCTGAAATGGTTCTATTACCGTGGCCTCAGTGAATGGGGACACATCAACGGCTATCTTACCGATACCTGCCTGACCGCCCAGGATAAATACAAGGCGCTGCTTGATTATTTCAAGATCAAATACTAGCCGGTGTGACCGCTCCGGTAAACCTATTCCAGGACGATACATGAGGTTGGGAACATACTGATTTGTATGTAGCTCATGGAGAGACTGTTACAAATGTGTCGGTGCCGAACCTAGAGAAAAAAACATGGGGTTGGGAACCGGGTGTTTTGTAAGTGCCTAATTACCAGCCTGCTACAAAATGGCTGATGCCAAACCTCGGGGCGGGGGACAGAGAAAAACGAATAAGCCAGCCCCGAAAGGCTGGCTTGTTTAGTAGCGGAGGCTGGACTCGAACCAACGACCTCCGGGTTATGAGCCCGACGAGCTACCGACTGCTCTACTCCGCGATGTGGGAGTGCAAAGGTATGGAGTTTTTTTGAAACTACCAAATTTTTTTGAGATTCCGGGTCAAGCCCGGAATCTCAAAAAGGTCAAATCCGGAATAAAAAGGTGGTTAAATCCGCCCCGGGTTAGCTCAA
>JAFYTP010000108.1 GCA_017558775.1 Bacteroidales bacterium
ATCGGCACGATTCCCGTGGACGCCATCTACACCCCGATCAAGAAGGTGAACTGGACGGTCGAGAACTTCCGCGTCGAGCAGAAGACCGACTACGAGAAACTCCTCCTGGAGATCGTCACCGACGGTTCCATCTCCCCGGAGGCCGCCCTGCAGGACGCCGCCAACATCCTCATCTACCACTTCAAGCTGTTCACCGACGACAAGAAGATCTCCCTGGACAGCGCTGTCGAGTCCGACAGCAAGGAACTGGACGAGGAGTCGCTCCGGATGCGTCACCTGCTGCTGACCAAGCTGTCCGACATGGGCCTGTCCGTGCGCGCTTTCAATTGCCTGAAGGCCGCCGACATCGACACTTTCGCCGACCTCGTGTCCTACAGCCGCGCCGAGCTGATGAAGTTCCGCAACTTCGGCCGTAAGTCCCTGAACGAAATCGACCTGCTCGTCGAGAAGATGAAGCTCTCGTTCGGAATGGATGTCACCAAGTACAATATCGAACCCAAGAAAAAGATCGTTTAACTGCAATGAGACACAATAGAAAAGTCAATCATCTCGGTCGCAAGAGCGGTCACCGCAAGGCGATGCTCTCCAACATGGCATCCTCCCTCATCCTGAACAAGCGGATCGAGACCACCGAGGCGAAGGCCAAGGCCCTCAAGCCCTTCGTGGAGCCCCTCATCACCAAGTCCAAGGAGGACACCACTCACAACCGCCGCGTCGTCTTCAGCTACCTGAAGGACAAGAACGCCACCTCCGAGCTCTTCCGCACGATCGCTCCGAAGATCGCCGACCGTCCGGGCGGATACCTCCGTATCCTGCACACCGGTTTCCGTGCCGGTGACGCTTCCGAGATGGTGCTCGTCGAGTTCGTGGACTTCAACGAGGCCGCCCTCGCCGCCCCGAAGGAGGCGAAGAAGAGCACCCGCCGCAGCCGCGCCAAGAAGGCTGCCGAGGCTCCCGCCGCCGAGGCTGAGGCTCCCGCTGCCGAGTAAGTCGCGCGCTATATGCTTTGAAAGACACTTCCCTTTGCGGGGGAGTGTTTTTTGTTTTATCTTTACCCCCATGAAAAGGAATCTGACGGTCCTGTTCTTCCTGGCGCTGTGCCTGGTGACGCCCGGCTGCGTGAAGCAGATGCCGGACGAATACCGGCAGCTGGACGAGGAAACCCGGACGCAGCGGCGCTATGTCAATCAGTTCGCCTGGAACGTGATGGACAAGTACTATCTGTGGCGGGATGAAATCGCCTCGGAGATGTCGTCGTGGAAGAACTGGGAGGAGCCCATCGGAAAGGTGGCGAAGATCCGCTACAAGAACGCGGCGGGAAAGGATATCGACCGCTGGACGCTGCTGACGGATGATATCGGCTCCCTGAAGGGCAATCTTTCGGGCCATACCCGGACGCTCGGGATGGACTATCAGCTGTACTATACCGACAAGACGCAAACCCGTGTCTGCGCGGCGATTACCTTCACTTACGCCGGATCGCCGGCGGAGAAGGCCGGGCTCGGCCGCGGGGATGTCATCCTGACCATCGACGGTCGGGAGATGACTCCGTCCAATTATCTCCAGCTGGTCAGGGAGCGCCTGCTCGGCGGTGGAACGGTCACCATCGGCCTGTCCGATGACCGGACCGTCACCCTGACGGCCGTGGACATGTATGAGAACCCGGTCCATACCGCCTGCGTCCTGGAAACGGCCGGCGGGCGGAAGGTGGGTTATCTCCATTACACCTCCTTCACCATGGATTCCTGCGAGGACCTGGTCGAAGCGTTCGACGGTTTCGTCCGCGCGGGCATCGACGACCTTGTCCTGGACCTGCGGTACAATAGCGGCGGCTACGTCATCACCGAGAACGTGCTGGCGTCGATGCTGGCTCCGGTGTCGGCCGTGGAGGCCGAGAGCGTCTTTTCGCAGCAAGTCTACAACAAGCAAGTTTCGAAGGAGATCAAGGATGCGACCACCCGCTTTAAGACCGTCCATATGTTCCATGTCGATGAAGAACTCCGCATCGTCAGCACGGCGGGATCCAACCCGGATCTCCCGCGGCTCTATGTCCTCACGACGGGCAGCAGCGCATCGGCCTCGGAAGCCCTGATTTGCGGGCTCAAGCCCTATATGGAGGTCATCCAGCTCGGGGGAAAGACCTCCGGAAAGTTCTGCGCCGGCTTCGTGATGGACGCGACAGACTGGTACAAGGAGATGAAAAGCTCCCTGGACAAGGGCGAAGCCGAGAAGGCGGAGCCCTATGTGGACAACTGGGGCATCTACGTGATGTATTCCCGCTACGCCGACTGCAACGGCAACACGCTCTCCATGCCCGACGGCATCGCCCCGGACGAGGAGGTCGATGACAACCTGCGGGACGGTTTCGCCCTCGGCGACCCGCGCGAGACGATGCTCGCCGCCGCGCTTTCGCGCATCGAAGGCCGCACGCGGAGCTACGCTCCGGCCCCGGCGCCCGCCCTGACGCCCGTCCCCGAAGGGTTCCATCCCCGCTTCACCGGCCTGCTCGTCGACCGTTATTGAGCGATTCGTTTTTTTTGCGTATCTTTGCAAGCTATGCGCAAGAAATTAATGAAAAAAATCAATATCACTGCGTTGACGGCCCTGGCGCTGACCTTTGCCGGTTGTGCGTCCGTGCAGGAGATCGACCTGCCCGTCCAGGCGGGCTCGAACTTCGAAGTCTACGCCCCGACGGCTGACACGAAGACCGTCAATGCCGGCCTGTCCACGCTGTGGGAGTCCGGAGACAAGTTCTCCCTTTTCCACGCCAAGAGCGGTGCCACGTCCTATGTCTCCGATGGCGCTTTCACCATCGACAATACCGAAAACGGCCATGCCACGGGTTCTGTGGCAACCCTCGGCACCGGCAAGTACGACTGGTACATGGTGTATCCGTACACCTCGTCCGCCACGTCCCCGAAGTCCGTTCCCGTGACCATCGGCGCTTCCGCCCAGTCTTCCCAGGTCCAGGACGGCGCGGATGACATGGGCCATCTCGCCGGAGAGGGTTTCCCGCTCGCCGGCAAGGTCTCCGGTGTTTCTCCGACTGCCGTCCCCACCATTCCTGTCGCGCCGATCGTGTCGGTCATCGCCGTGAATGTGACCAATCCGGGCGAGGGGACTGTCATCGTCAATTCGATCCGTTTCCAGGCGCCGGAATCTATCGTCGGCTCCTTCAAGGCCGATATCACCGGCAAAAACCCCGTCTTCACGGCTGTTTCCGCCTCTGACGAGGCCAAGCTCGACGTGAAGGGCGGCGCCGTCCTGAAAAAGGACCAGAATGCCGTCTTCTACCTGGGCGTCAAGCCCTTCGAGGCGGCTGCCGGCACCAAGCTCACCCTCACGGTGAACGACGAGATCCATTCCCTCACGCTCACGCGCGACGTTTCCTTCACGGCCGGCAAGATCAAGACGCTCAATGTGACGCTGCTGCCGTCCGGCCCGGACCCCCTGGGCACGTACTATTTCAAGCGGGTGTCTTCCTACACCGCGGGCAAGAAATACATCCTGGTGGCGGCGGAGACCGATGAAGACGAGAACGTGACGCTCCGGATGGCCCAGGCGATGCCCGAAGGGACCAACTTCGGACGCCTGTATGCCGAGGATGTGGAGGAAGAGAACGGCGTCATCACGCTCACCTCGCAGGAGAACGCCTTCACTTTCTACGATGGCGAGACCGGCACCCTGATCCGTCAGGCGGACGGACGCTATCTGTACAACAATAACAGCAACGACAATGTCTACGCGGGCACGACGCCGACCAACGCCTACTACTGGACAATCAGTTACGACGACCAGGGGCAGGCGGCCATCGTGAACCGTCTGCGGCAGCTGAAATACAACGCCACCGCGACCGTCCGCGCTTTCCAAACGCGGAAAACGGGGGATTCTGGCCTTCTCATCCGCCTGTACCAGCTGCAGAACAGCGACGACGCCGTGGCGGAGTTCATCCAGAACACCACCCCGGGCGTGTACGCCTACGAGGGTTCCGACTGGCTCTATGAGGACGGTACCATGCAGCTCAGCGTCCGCACCGGGAACGGAGACCTCGCTTTCCGGATCTATGAGCCTTCCACCTTCACGGTCACCCAGGTTACCGGCCTTCCGGAAACCATCTCCGAGAATGACCGCGTCAACATCCGCATCGCCCGCTATGTCAAGCAGGCAGCCACCCATTTCTCCGATCTCTCCGCCCAGGTCGTCCACATCGCCGACGGAAAGGCCTGGCTGATGGCAGGTAACGGAACCGGTATCATCGTTTGCATCCAGTAGCCATGAAGAGAATCCTTGCAACCCTTGCGCTCCTTCTGAGCGCCTTCCATATCCTCTCCGCCGTCCCCGCTTATCCTGGAAAGATCAAGGTTACCCAGCCGGACGGCAGTGTCATCACCATCCAGCTCCATGGCGACGAGTGGTATCACTACGCCACGGATGAAAAGGGTCGTGTCGTCGCCCGCGGCGCAGACGGGTTCTTTCACCTTGCGGAGAAGCCTTCCGAGGCGGTCCGTGCCGAAGCTGCGGAAAAGCGGAAGACCGCCCGCCGGGCACGGGCCCAGGCTGCCGAGGCCGCCCAGGCGTCGGGCATGACATTGGGAACCCATCGGATCCCGGTCATCCTGGTCGAGTTCCAGGATACGCGGTTCTCCATCGACGATCCCAAGGCCGCTTTTGACGCCCTGCTCAATGAAGAGGGGTATTCCGCCAACGGTGGAACGGGTTCGGTCCGCGACTTCTATGTCGAGAACTCCCACGGCCTGTATGAACCGGTTTTTGAGGTGTATGGACCGTATCTCCTTTCCCAGAATCGTGCGGACTATGCCAACAATGCCGCCGGCGCCTTGACGGAAGCCTGCGAGGGGATGAACGGCCAGATCGATTTTTCCCGGTACGATTCGGACGGCGACAACAATGTGGACATGACGCTGATGTATTATGCCGGCCATAACCAGGCGGAAACACAAGATGAAACGACGATTTGGCCGCATCAGAGCGGTGTTTGGGAAAGTCCCCGTCTGGATGGGAAGTACCTCGGGACCTATTTCTGCACGTCCGAACTGAGAGGATGGGGCCCCGGGATGTGCGGTATCGGCACGACCACGCACGAGTTCGCCCATTCTCTGGGTCTTCCGGATTTCTACGATACGGATGATGAAACCAATGGGGCGGCCGGGGGTCTATATGACTTTTCCACGATGTGCTCCGGGAACTATAACAACAACGGTCGCACGCCCCCTTATTTCAATGCCGAGGAACTGATGATGCTGGGCTGGCTGGACGAAGGTCTGACCGAGATCACCCGTCAGGGAGCGCTCACCATTGTCCCGATCCAGAACCGTGTCGCCTATAAGGTGCCCACCTCTACCCCGGGGGAATACTTTATGCTGGAATGCCGGGACAAGACGGGCTGGGACAGCTTCATTCCCAATGGCGGACTCCTTGTGTACCATGTGGACAAGAGCCAGCGTAAGATAACCATCTACAATTATTACGGCTATCGGCAAACCATGACGGCGGAAAACATCTGGCGGAGTACGAACTCGATCAACGAGAATGGAAGCCACCCCTGTTTCTATCTGATTCCGGCGGCGGACCAGAGCAATCTGAACTTGGGCAGTGATGATTATCCGAAGATTCCCTTCCCGGGCACGAAGAAGGTCAAGACCTACACGCCGGTGGACTGGGAAGGAGTCACGTCCGATTTCAAGTTTACCAATATCAATTTCAGCAACGGCCAGGTGAAGCTGAACGTCTCGTACACCACGACGCCGGGTGTGGCTGGCACCGTGATGAACACATCGGCGAAACCCGTGCGTGACGCCAAGGTCTCCCTGTATGCCGGGAGCACCCTGAAACAGAGTGCCACGACCAGTGCCGATGGTACCTATTCCTTCGAGGGTGCCGACCTTGCCGACGCCACATTGACCGTCAAAGTCACCTGCAACGGTTTTGTCGATTACGAGACCGAGATCGCCGTTGGCCGGAAAGTGGAGACGCTGGACATCTACCTCCGCAAGGAAGGGGAATCCACGGAGGTCTCCTTCGGCATGTACGATCCTGCCGGGTCGATGGAGCCCTTCGGCGCCGGCAACTCCGACTTCGCGGCCGGCATCAAGCTTACTTCTGACATGCTGGCGGCCTACGCCGGCAAGCAGCTGAAGATGATTTCCTTCCAGCCTGTCGGAGGTTCTGGCGTTACCGTCGACGCCGTCTATGTATTTGTCGATGCGGGCGGCCGGCGCCAGTTCACCCAGAAGGTGGACAACGTCCGTCTCGGAGCGATGAATACGGTCAATGTCATTGCCCAGGATTATACCATCCCGTCCGGCACGACGCTGTATGTCGGATATGCTCTCACCGGTTGCAGCGTGGAGGAGCCCGTGATGGTGCAGGAGTGCACTTCGGACAAGATGGGCTATTATGGGTCCTATCCCGGTGCCCGGGCCGTCTCCTGGAAGGAGATGAACGTGAACGGCAAGTACTACACGCCAATCCTTTCCGCCTTCGTCGGCGAGCCGGTGGAGCCGGAACTGGGCTTCAACTACATCGCCAACCCCGGGAACGGATCCTACAAGGCCGGCGACCGGTTCACCCTGGAACTGGTCCGCTATGAGGACGACGCTCCCTCCACGGTGGCGTGGACGTTCGACGGCCAGTCTGTGCAGGGCGGTTCCGTGACCCTGACGGCTGGTTCCCATACCGTCGAGGCGTATCTGACTTATCCGGACGGATCCAATGAGGTCATCCGCCTGGTCATTTCCGCGAAATAAACGAACTCAATGAACAAAGACTCCCTTCTCTATGAGGCTCCGTCGGTGCGCGTGGTCGACACCCGGCTGGAGTTGAATTTCCTCCAGTCCGGAGGAAACGGCAACATCGACCCGGGCACGGACGATCCGTGGGGCGATTTCTAGACCGGAGCGACGATGAACAAGTATTGTCTGGCGGCCCTGTCCGCCCTGACGGTCCTCGCCGGCTGCCGCACCGTGCAGGAACAGGAGATCCCGGAGAATCCCTCCGTGAAGACCGTCCGTTTCCACGCCGCCACGGCCGAGACCCGTACCGCTTTCGCCGAACCCGTGAACGGGGTGTACGAGACCCTTTGGACCGGTAATGACAGCGACATCCTCCTTTCCCTGAACTACGGGAAGGCGGCGGCGTCTGCCGTGACGGTCTCCCCTGACGGCCGAACGGCCACTTTCGAGGCCGCTTTCGAGGCGTCATCGACCATCTCTCCCTATACTTTCTATGCCGTTTCCCCGGCGTCCGCCGCCCGGGCCATCAGCCCGAGCCGGAAGGCCTGGAGCGTATCTATCGCCGCCGATCAGACGCCGTCCGCCCATTCTGTCGATGAGGCCGCGCAGCTGCTGGTCGCAAAAACCGACGCTAGCGCGAAGCTGCCCGACGAGATGGACCTGCATTTCTCGCATCTGACCGCCTACGGACGCATCGCGCTCAAGAACTTGGCGCTGGATGATGCGATAGTGCGGAAAGTGGACCTCACCTTCAGCACGCCCGTCGTGGGCGAATGGTATTGGGGTGAGGACGGAAGCCTCACTGCCAACGGTGATTCCCACACCATCACCCTCCACACGGAAGCTGTCGATGACCTCTGGTTCGCCTGCGCTCCGGTGGATGTGTCCGGAAAGACCCTGAAAGTGGTCGTCTTTACTAGCAAAGGAAACTTGACGAAGGAGATCACCTTCCCGCAGGGACGTTCATTCGCGTCCGGCAAGGTGGCCCGCTTCTCCGTGGATATGACCGGCGTCGTATTCCAACGGGAGAACCTGTACTTCCCGCTGACCGATGTCACGGTCATGAAGGAGGGCGATAAGTTTTTGATTCTCGATGCATCCGAGACATATGCCCTGGGTGCCCAGTCTTCCAAAGGAACCGCTCATCGGGACCGTGTCTCCATCTCGGTGGAGGACGGTTGCATCGTCGATACCGGTGACGCCACGGTGCTGGAACTCCGTCGCGGCGTCTCGGCCGGAACCTGGTCTTTCCATACGGGTTCCGGGTATCTGGCGGCCGACAAGACCGGCAACGCGCTCCGGGAGATCGCCGGAAGAAGCGATTATTCCAGCTGGACCATCTCGATTTCCGGCAAGGAGGCCACGATGAAGGCAGAGAAAGGCGAGTCTGTCTATCTCCGGTATAATCAATCTTCTCCCCGCTTCTCCTGCTATTCTTCCCCTACCACCGAGAAGGGTATCATCCTTTACCGGCTGGCCATGCCCGAGACGGGGGATGTCAAGGATGACCCGCTGGCGGCGCAAAGCGAATATGGAAGCTATCTCAAGAAAGCGGAAAGAAAGTATGTCAAGGGTGTCGACCAGCTCCTGCGTTCTTATCCGGACGGCAAGCTTGAATTCGTGATCTTGAACGCTTCGACCAAGGAGCAGCTGGTCATCTCCGGATTCGACCCCAAGCTCCGCAAGGGGGATCTCGCGACGGTTTCCGTCCATTATCGGCAAGGTTTCAACATCCTGTTGGATGAGACTTTCGCCTTGACGGTCGTGAAGGAAGAAGGCCCTACAGTCTGGCTCGGCGACGGCTCCGGCCAAGGTTTCATCCTCAAAAAGTAACGGACCATGAAAAAGAGAATGATCCTTGTGCTGGCCCTGCTTCTGGCAGGCTTTCAGATTTTGAACGCAATCCCGGCGTATCCGGGAAAGATTGTCTATACGCAGCCGGACGGTAAGAAAATCGTCCTCCAGCGCCACGGCGACGAGTTCTACCACTGGACGACCAACGCTGCGGGCAAGGTGGTCCGGTTGGACCCGGACGGCTTTTATCGGGAACACTCCGAGGAGCCCGTCTCCGAAGCTCGCCGCAGTGCTGCCGCCCACCGGAGCGCGGTCAACCAGGCCCGCATGGCGAGGGCTGCCGGCGCCGTGAAAGGACAGCGTCACTTCCTTGTCATCCTCGTGGAATTCAGCGACCTCTCGTACTCCACTTGTGAAGACCCTCGTACGGCGTTCTCCGCCCTGCTGAACGAGAAGGGTTATTCGGAGAATGGAGGAACCGGTTCCGCCCGGGATTACTTCTACGAAAACTCAAACGGAGAATTCGATCCGATTTTTGACGTGTTCGGACCTGTTGTCTTGCCCGAGAATAAGTCTTATTATGGTGGAAACATTGGGGGAGATGACAGGAATCCCGGCCAAGCGGTCATTGACGGGTGTAAATTGCTGGATGACGAGGTGGATTTTACCCAGTACGACAGCGATGGTGACGGAGAAGTGGACATGTTATTGATGTACTATGCCGGCTATGGCGAGGCCGATTCGAACGATGATGACGCTATCTGGCCGCACGAATGGTCGCTGAGCGGCCAGGGGAAAAGCCTGACGCTGGACGGCGTGAAAATCGACACGTATTCCTGCACGAATGAGAAAAACGGCAGCGGAATGGGCGCGAGCGCAAATAAGATGTGCGGCATCGGTACCGCCTGTCACGAATTCGGCCACGCCCTGGGGCTTCCGGATATGTATGACACCAATTACAGCACCAACGGTTCCGCGGGAGGTTTGTATTCCTACTCCGTGATGGACTCCGGTTCCTACAATAACGACGGCCGCACGCCGCCCTATTATTGCTTTGAGGAGCGGATGTTCCTGGGATGGGTGAGCGATTCGGACTATCTGGAATTTGAAAAGACGGGCACTTACTCCATCCAGCCGATCAATACCAATATGGTTTACCGGACCTTCACCGATATGGAGGGTGAATACTTCCTCTACGAGAACCGCACGAAGACCGGTTGGGACAAGTATATCCCCGAGGGAGGGCTGATTGTTTACCATGTGGACAAGTCTACCCGCAAAGTCGGCTGGTACACGGCCAAGGATCTTTGGGACAACTGGGAATCAAGCAACGCCATCAATTGCAATGGCAAGCATCCCTGTTACTACATCGTTCCGGCGGCAGACCAGAATTCTCTCTATTATACGAAGACGACTGGATTTGCTTTCCCTTATAGGAACATCACCACCTATGTCCCGCTGAGCTGGAACGAGGTGGAAGGTTTGATCAAGTTAAGCCAGATTTCTTACAAGGATGGCGTGGTAACCTTGAGGGCGTATGTCCCCACCGGCGATGTGGATTATGTGACCATCGCCGACGCCGGCTCCTACCGGGCCGGAGACCGCTTTACGTTCTCGCTGGTCTGCCCCGAGGAGGTCGACGCCCCCAAATCCGTCGTCTGGTACTATGACGACGAGCCGGCCGGCGCCGATTCCGTCACCCTGACGAAGGGCGCCCACACCGTCGAGGCGCAATTGACCAACGCCGACGGCAGCCGCAGCGTCCTGACGCTGGAGATCAATGTAAAATAATTGAATCCCTATATTTAGGAGGGTGACTCAATACGGGTCACCCTCTTTTTTGCAGCAGGTAATCAGCCTTAGCGGAAACCTTGCATACATCCATTTCTTCGACTGACGGTAATTCTACAAAACGGTTTCCAAGAGGGGCTATCTGCTTTGCAGGGCCCCTTTTTTGACAATAGAAACTCTACAATAACACATCAAAACCTGTAGAGGTCTTGTTTTTCTCTTCCTTTAATTGCTAACTTTGGGCAAACAACCTGGGATAACCGGATGAAACTGTTTGATTTGTTTTCTACAAAGAAGTCCTTCCGCTTTGTCGAGTCTGTCGACAAACTCCTCAACAATGTGGATACTGCCTTGATTATCTTCAAGGATGGCATCCGTTGTTACCTCTACAATGACACGGAAGGCTTCGCCGAGAACCTCTCTACAATGGCCAAGTTGGAGGGGGAGGCGGGCGCCTTGCGGCGCGAGATCGAGAACAGCCTCTATTCACGGGGCACGCTGATCCGTTACCGCGGAGATATCATGCGTCTGCTCGAGCGTTTCGACCACATTTTCACGATCCTGTCCAACGACCTGATCCAGTTCGAGATCGAGGCGCCGAACGTCCCGCAGGAACTCAAGAAAGAGTTCATGAAACTCGCGGACCTGGCGACGACGGCGGTGGAAACGTCCATCCCGGGCACCAAAGCCTATTTCACGGAACCGGATAAGGTCTCCGAGACCACGCACCGGGTATACTTCTATGAAAAGGAGGCGGTCAAGCTGGCGCAGTCCATCAAGCGGACCGTCTTCCACGACATGCAGCATCTGAAACTGAGCGAGAAGTTTCATCTGCGGTATTTCGCCCTCCATATCGAGGACCTCTCCACCGCCGCGGTCAAGGTGGCGGAGCAGCTCTCGGTAATGGCCATCAAGCGCAGCCTGTAAGCCATGGCGTTCCGGATCCTCTTCCTCTCCCTCGTCACGTTCCTGGCGGTCTGGCCGGTCTTCCGGTCTGAACTTCCGGCCGTGATCGGACCGGTTTGGGCTTCCGGAGCGGGCGAGCGGTGGTCGGTCAAGATCCTCCTGCCGCTGCTTTTCATCGGCGCGCTGGTCTGTTCCGCCTGGGGAGTCCCGGTGGAGTCCGGCCTGCTTCCGGCTTTCTCTTCTTC
>JAFYTP010000109.1 GCA_017558775.1 Bacteroidales bacterium
TAGTTCCGGACGTGGAGGGAGCGGAGCATCGCTACTCCTCGCCGTTGATGTCAATGGGGTTAGCGCTCTGTGCCCTGCGGTAGTAGAGTTCGCCGTTCTCGAATTCGGAGATGGCCACCAGGTCCGGTTTCGGCTGGCGCTCGTAGTACTTGGAGATTTCGATCTGCTCCTTGTTCTCGAACACTTCCTCCATGGTGTCGCGGTCGTTGCGGAAGTCCTCCAGTTTCTTGGTGAGTTCCTTCTTCTCGGCGGCTGCGATCTGGTTGGCGCGCTTATAGAGGATGACGACGGATTCGTAAATGTTGCCGGTCGGGGCGGCCAGGGTGCGGATGTCCCGGGTGATGGTGTTGATGGGAACTTTCTTCTTGCTCGTTGCGTCCATTTCTAAAAAATTTTTGTTTCCAATAAGTAATACTGCACTTTCCCGGGCAGGGTTTCAATTATTTTTCGATTGCTCCTTCTCGATGGCTTTGCGCTCCCGCTCGAAGTCCTTGGCCTTGAGGTCCAGTTCCTCGTCCACGCCGTCATAACGGCCGAGGGCGCGCTGGGAACGGCGGTACATCGCGTCCAGCTCGCGGCGGTACTTGGACTCGCCGTATTCGCCGATGAAGTTGAGGTAGTCGTCCACGAAGGTGAGGTAACGCTCTTTCTGCTTGGCGGGGACGCTCAGGCGGGCGTAGTGGTAGGACGACATCGCGGTGTAATACAGGATGTCCTCGCGATAACCATTCTCGGCATTGTCCTTCAGCACGTTGCGGAGGGCGACACGGGCGGAGAGGTAGTCCTCCATCTTATAATAGAGTTTGGCGTTCTCGTAGGCCTTGCGGTCCAGCCGGTCGGTGAGGTCCTTGATCATCTCCAGGCAGGCCTCCAGGTGCGGACCGTCGCCGGGGTATTCCCGGACGTATTCCGTGATGTAGGCAAGACAGTTCTTGGTGGGCGTCTGGTCCAGTTCCCAGCGATAGGTGGCGCGGTACAGGCAGTCCAGGCGGAGGAAGCGGGCGTCCGGCGTGAAGGGGCTCTGCGGATACTTGGTGATGAATTTCTCCAGGTTGGATTCCGCCGTGTAGTAGTCCTTGTAGCGGTAGTTGGACAGGCCCCAGTAATAGCGGACGGTGTCGTCCCGTTCGGTGCCGTCGGTGAGGATGGCCATCGACTCGAACAGCTGGGCGGCCTTCAGGTACTTCCTGTTGTTGAAATACTCCATCGCGGCCTTGTACTTCGCATCCACGTCATTGGACGAGAGCAGGGTCTCGTATTCGGTCTTGCAGGAGGTCAGAAGCACGGCAAGCGCCGCGGCGGTGATAACAATCGTTTTGAGTTTCATTTTCTTGCCTTTATAATTCAATGTTCCAGCAGGAACTTCTCCGCGTCCCGCGCGGCGACGCATCCCGACGCGGCGGCCGTGATGGCCTGCCGGTAGGCGGGGTCCTGGACGTCGCCGGCCGCGAAGACACCCTCCACGCGGGTGCGGGAGGTCTTCCCATCCGTGACGATGTAGCCGGCCGGGTCGGTTTCCACCCAGGGAGCGAAAAGCTCGGAGTTGGGATGGTGGCCGATGGCGAGGAAGAAGCCGTCGATGTCGATATCAAAGACAGTGCCATCCTTGCGGACAAGCCGGGCGCCGGTGACGCCGAATCCGTCTCCGAGGACTTCCTGCGTGTTGCAGTTCCAGAGGATTTCGATATTCTCCGCCGCGAAGACCTTGTCCTGCATGGCCTTCGAGGCCCGGAACACGTCGCGGCGGACGATCATGTAAACTTTCTTGGCGAGGGAGGCGAGGTACAGCGCCTCTTCGCAGGCCGTGTCTCCGCCGCCCACCACGGCGACGGTGCGCTTCCGGTAGAAGAAGCCGTCGCAGGTGGCGCAGGCCGACACGCCCGCTCCCTTGTATTTCTCCTCCGAGGGAAGGCCCAGGTACCGGGCCGTCGCCCCCGTGGCGATGATAAGCGTCTCGGCGGCAATCTCCTTGTCACCGTCGATGACGACCTTGAACGGTCTCGCGGACAGGTCCACGGCCGTAGCGACGCCGCTGCGGATGTCAGCCCCGAAACTGCGGGCCTGTTCCCGCATCTGATCCATCAGGTTGTTCGCGTCAATGCCACCCGGGAACCCCGGGAAGTTCTCCACGATGGTGGTCGTGGTAAGCTGGCCGCCCGGCTGGATGCCCTCGTACAGGACGGGGCCGATGTTGGCGCGGGACGCGTAGATGGCGGCGGTGAAACCGGCGGGGCCTCCGCCGAGGATGAGACAACGTACGTTTTCCATTATTTACGGACGAGGGAGGTCGTATAATCAGTGTTGTAACGGATGCGGCGGATGCCGGTGTTCCGGTAGGAGCCGTTCCGGACCTTCACGAAGCGGAAGTCCGTGTGGAGGCCGGCGCCGGGTTCCCGCTCGATGGCGCGGGGCCAGCGGTTCCCGTATTTCGCGCACATACGGGCGAAATAATGGGTAAGGTCATATCCCTGGAAGGCGAACTGGCTGGGATCGATCCGGTACAGGGCGCGGTAGGTGCGGACGAATTCCTTCACATCCTCCGACTCGTAATCCGCGTGATAGGGAGAGCAGATGTGGAGATCGTCCTGATGGTACAGGCTGCCGTCCACCGTCTCGAAAGTGCGGACCCTGGAGGGCGCGTACATGGCGATCTGATAGCCGCGGCCGATCAGGATGCCGAGGTTACGGACGATATCGCCGATGAACGCCTCCTTCTCGGACGCCACGATGATGCGGTTCACGCCGCCCTTGACCAGGCGGGAGGTGAGGGCCTCGGGAAGGGCGCGTCCCTGCGCCGCGGTCCAGCTGGCGCTCTCGAAGGGAGTGCCGGCGGCCACCAGCGCGTTACGCACGCCTACGGCGGCGGCCGTGCTGCCGTTGGAGGTCGTCTCCGTCACGAGGATGATCTTGTCCTCGCGACCGCGGTCCTCCGCCGCCCAGGCCGCCAGTTCGGCGTATTGGCTGGCCGTGGAGGAAGGAGCCTGGATGAATCCTTCGTAGCTATCGGCAAGCTCGGCGGCCCGCTGGTCCAGCGGGGAGATGACCGGAACCTGTCCTCTTGTGACCTCGAGGATAGTCGTAAGGTCGGTCGTGCTGATGGGGCCGAGGATGACGTCGTTCTTGTTCAGGTCATAGGAGGAAGGGGTGCCGGCCTGGAGGTCGAACACGTTCAGGGTGGTCTTGATCCCTTCCGATTCCAGGTCGCGCAGGGCCATCAGGACTCCGGAGTAGAAGTCCATGTTGGACTCGCTGTATCGGCCGGAGGCGTTGAAAGGCATGACCAGGGCGATCTGGGCCGATCCCTTCCCGGCGGGCCATTCCATGATGCCGGGTTCGTCGACATCGACCTTTTCCTCCGTATTCACGGCGGACTTGGTCTCGGTGACGACCGGCGCTTCGGCGACCTTGGGCTTTTCGGCCTCAGCGGGAACCACGGGGGCGGTCACCGTGGGAGCGGTGGCCTGGCTCGTCCTCTTGGCGGTCTCTCCGGTGGGGATGAGCAGGACCTGGCGCTTGGAGATGGCGCTGGACTTGAGTCCGTTGACCTCCATGATCTGCTGCGCGGTCACGCCGTAGGAGGCAGCGACGTCATAGATGTTCTCGAACCATTTGACCGTGTGTTCGATGTAGCCGTCCTTATTGACAGTAGGCTTCGGGGCGGTCTCCCGGGTTGCGGGTTTCTCCTTGACAGTCTTTTCCTTAGGGGCGGGCTTTTCCTTCGCCGGAGTTTCCTTCACCGGCGTGGTCTTTTCCTTGACAGGGGTCTCTTTCTTCTCCTTGACGGGCGTTTCTTTCTTTTCCTTGGTGCTCTTCTCCTTCACCGGCGTCTCTTTCGCGCTCGCCGACTTCTTGTCCTTGTCCTGCCCGGAAACAAGGGGGATGTAGATGACCGTACCGGACCGCAGGCCTTCCTGCTTCAGCATGGGATTGGCGGCATACAGGTCTTCCTCGGTGACGTTATACGCCTTCGTGATGCCGTAGATCGTCTGGCGTTCCAGGACGATGTGGGCATAATACTGTTTGCCGTTCATGGAAACCTGCGAACGGGAAATCGTGACGGGGACCGGCTCGTAATCCTGGGCGAGGACGGCCGGTGCAGCGGCTGCGAGGCAGAGGGCGGACCAGAGGATGGCCAGATATCGGTTTTTCATCATCTTCATCGTTTAAAGTTGTTCCGCAAAGGCGGTAAGGTCGCCGCAGAAGCGGTCCCAGCTGAGACGCTCCTTCTCGCGGCGGATGGCCTGGATGCAGCCGTCCCGCAGGGAAGGGTCGGCGAAATAGCGGAGGATTTCGTCACGGATGGCTCCGGGCTCCGCCACCGGTGCGACAATTCCCGTGCCGCGGTCGCCGATGGTGCCCTTGAGACCGCCCACGTCGGTGACGATCATCGGCACCTCGAAATGGTAGGAGACCGAACTGATACCGCTTTGCGTGGCGCTGCGGTAAGGGAGGACGGTCACGTCGGCCGCGGAGAAGAACACCTTCACCTGCGAGTCCCGCACATAGTCCGGGAACACATGGACACGGTCCTTTCCGGGGAGTGTGTCGATGATTGCCTGGTACTTGTCAAAGGAACCGTACGGCTCTCCGGCAATCACGAGCTGGTAGTCGTCCGGGAGTTCCCGGAACGCTTCCAGGAGGATGTCCAGCCCCTTGTAGTCCCGGATGAGCCCGAAGAACAGGAGGGTTTTCAGGGCCGGGTCGATGCCAAGCTGCGTCGCCGCTTCCTCCCGTGTGAGCTTATCCCCGAAGTGGGAATAAAGCGGGTGGGGGAGGAGGACATACTTGGCGTCGGGCTTGAGGGTGAGGAGGTCGTCGGTGACGCTTTGCGACATCGTCACAAAGCCGTCACAGCCGTTCAGGAACCACTTGGTCAGCGGTTTGTCGAACCAGTGGGGCTCGTGGGGGATGACGTTGTCCAGCACGGGCACGACCTTGCATTGGCGTCCCACATGCCTTTCCACCCATCCCAGGGAAGGGGCGAACCACGACATCCAGTACTTCATGATGAGGAGGTCGGGGCCCCAGGCGCGGATGGCGCGGGCGGTTTTCCCGTAGGAGAAAGGATTGACCGTATCCAGCAGGGCCTGCGCCTCCACTGGAACGGCCTCATCTTCGGGAGTCACATACTGTGTTTTCCCCGGGAAGAGGATCTCAGGGTACTGCCTTTTAAAGCTGAAGGCCCTGACATCGTGCAACTTTCCCAGTCCCGCGAGCATACTCGCGTTGAACTGGGAAATGCCTCCCCGTAGGGGATAGAAACTGGACAGTATGGCTACCTTCATCGGGGCTTACTTCGCCTCGGCAGCCTTCGTCTTGACGTACTCGGCGTTCAGGCCGGCGAGGATGTCGTCGGTGATGTCGAGGGAAGCGAGGCCGGTCACCACGGGAGCCGGGAGGATGTCGCCGGAGGTGGTGAGGATGAGGGCGTACTGCTTTTCGGCGTTATAGGCCTGCACGTACTCGGAGATGGCGTTCATGATCTGGTTCAGCATCACCTGCTGTTCCTCCTGCATCTCCTGCTGCTTGCGGAGCGCGTACTGCTGGTAGTCGTTCTGCTGCTGCTGAAGCTTCTGGTACTGGGCGTTGGCCACGGAAGAGGTCAGGAGACCCTTGTCCATCTTGTTCTGGAAGTCGTTGGCGTCCTTCTGGAGCTTGTTGCCGCGACGGTCGATCTCGGACTGGATGCCGCTGACCTTGGTCTCCACGACGGAGCGGAGGTCGTTCGCCATATCGTAATTCTCGACGACCTTGTCGATGTTGAAATAGACGATGCTGCCGGCGACGGCGGTGGTGTCAGCCTGGGCGTCCGTAGCGGCGGGAGTGGTGGCGTTGTTGCAGCCAGTGAGAGCGAAGCCGGCCAGGATGGCGGCGGCGCTAAGAATAGAAGCGGTTTTTTTCATATATGTTACAGTTATTATTTTCAGTACAAAAGACAAAGATAGCTATTTTTTGCGGATTTCCGCAAGATAGGCCGCAATCGTGCGTTCCAGGCCCATGTACAGGGCGTCGCAGATGATGGCATGGCCGATGGAAACCTCGTCCGTCCAAGGAATTACCTCCACGAAATACGCGAGATTCTCGAGGGAGAGGTCATGCCCGGCATTGAGCCCGAGCCCGCAGTCACGGGCGGCCTTCGCCGTCTCCAGATAGCGGGCGATGGCGGCCTCCCGGCCCAGCGGATATTCCGCGGCATAATCGGCCGTATACAACTCCACGCGGTCGGCTCCGCACACGGCGGCGCCTTCGGCCATCCGGGGATCCGGGTCGACGAAGATGGAGGTGCGGATGCCATGGGCCTTGAACTCCTTGCAGATGTCGGTGAGGAAGTCCCTGTTTTTCAGGGTGTCCCAGCCGGCGTTGGAGGTGATGGCGTCATGGGCGTCAGGGACCAGGGTGACCTGGTCGGGAACGACTTCGTTCACGAGGTCCACGAAAGAGGGAATCGGGTTTCCTTCGATATTGAATTCGGTGGTCACCAGCGGGCGGATGATCCGCACGTCGCTGTACCGGATATGCCGTTCGTCCGGGCGGGGATGGACGGTGATGCCCTCCGCGCCGAAGCGTTCGCAGTCGAGGGCCGCCTTCGTCACGTCCGGCATGTTTCCGCCGCGCGCGTTGCGCAGGGTGGCTATCTTATTGATATTTACGCTGAGTCGAGTCATCAAACACAATTTTTTCGCGACAAAAATAGTGATTTTTATAATTTAAAGTGTTATTTTTGGCGGCTGATTTGTTCCGAAGCATGAAAATAGGCTATTTCATCCTGAAAGAGAGTCTGCGGGAAGACCCGCACGTAATCAAGCTGCTTGACGAGCTCAAAGCGGCCTCTTACGAGGTCTACGAAATCCGCGTCAAGAGCGACGTCCTCCCGGAGACGGACCTGGTCCTGTCGATGGGCGGGGACGGCACGTTCCTGAGCGCGGCGCACCTGGTCTCCGACATCGGCCTTCCCATTCTGGGCGTGAACTTCGGACGCATCGGCTTTTTGTGCGAAAACAGCCCCGAGGATGTCCTGAAGGCCCTGATGGAAGGGGATTTCAGCATCGAGTACCGGACGGTCCTGAACGCCACGCTCAAGGGCCCCGGCGCCCGGAAGCGCATCGGCATGCTCCCGTATTCGGTCAATGAGGTGGCCATCCACCGCAAGGGCCCGTCCATGCTGGGCATCCGCGTCAGCGTGAACGGCGAAACCCTCCCGACCTACTGGGCGGACGGCCTTATCGTCTCCACCAGCTCCGGATCCACCGCCTACAACCTCAGCGCGGGCGGCCCCATCTGCATGCCCGACACGAAGGTTCTCACCATCACCCCGATCGCCCCGCACAACCTGAACGTGCGGCCCCTGGTGCTCCCCGAAACGGCCAAGCTGGACATCGCTTTCGAGAGCCGGGACGGCATCGCCCAGATGTCCACGGACAACAGCACGATGGAAATCGAAAAGGACTGGACCATCCACGTTGAGATGGCACAGTTTTCGCTTAAACGAATCCGGCTCGCCGAGTCCGGTTTCGTCCGGGCGCTGACATCCAGGCTGTTCTGGGGCGAGGACATGAGAAACAACGGATAAATCATCGTATGGACAACGTACCGCAGCACGTCTCCATCATCATGGACGGCAACGGCCGCTGGGCGAAAGCCCGGGGCAAGGAACGCGTCTATGGACACATGGAAGGGGTGGAAAGCGTCCGCGCCTGCACGGAAGCCGCCGTCGAGGCCGGCGTGAAATACCTTTCCCTCTACGCTTTCTCCGAAGAAAACTGGAA
>JAFYTP010000110.1 GCA_017558775.1 Bacteroidales bacterium
CGAGCGCATGAAGTACAACCCGTACCTCAAGAAAGTGACCCTCCACCGTGAAATCAAGTAAGTGAAAGGAGATTAAGCTATGGCAAAGAAAGCAGTCGCTACCTTCGACGCCAAGGCCGGTGCCAAGCACATGGTCAAGGTGATCCGCATGGAGAAGAGCCCCAAGACCGGCGCCTACGTTTTCGTGGAGCAGCTCGTCGAGCAGGGCAAGGAGAAGGAGTTCTTCAACGCGAAGTAATCCCCCTTCCACACACACTGAGATTAAGTGGTTCACCAGCCCGGTGGACCACTTTTTTTAGATTCCTTCGCTTCGCTCGGAATGACAGATATTCCGTTAAAATGATTATATTTGCAGATTACAAGCACAGTACTTAAATGGGTATTTTCGACAAGGGGGTCAAGAAGACCAACATGAACTTCTTCCAGAAGCTGGGGCGTGCCATCGTGGGCAAGTCCAAGGTGGATGATGACGTGCTGGACGCCCTCGAAGAGGCGCTTCTGTCGTCGGACATGGGCGTGGACACGACCCTCAAGGTGATTGAGAACCTGGAGGACCGGGTGGAGAAGGACAAGTATGTGTCGATGGACGAGCTCGTGGACCTGATCCGCGACGAGATCGGGAAACTGCTGAACGTCGATGACGACGACGCGCCCGTGAAGCCCTTCGATTTTTCCAAGAAACCGTATGTGATGCTCGTCGTGGGCGTGAACGGGGTGGGGAAGACCACCACCATCGGCAAGCTCGCGTCGATGCTGACGGCCCAGGGCAAGAAGGTCGTGATCGGCGCCGCCGACACCTTCCGCGCCGCGGCCGTGGAGCAGCTCACCATCTGGGCGGAGCGCGCCGGGGTGGACATCGTCAAGCAGGCGATGGGATCCGATCCCGCTTCCGTGGCCTTCGACACCGTGAAGTCCGCCGTCGCGAAGGGGGCTGATGTCGTCCTCATCGACACCGCCGGCCGCCTGCACAACCGCATCGACCTGATGAACGAGCTCACCAAGATCCGCAACGTCATCCGTCGCGTGGTCCCGGACGGGCCGCACGAGGTCCTGCTCGTGCTGGACGGCTCCACCGGCCAGAACGCCTTCGTCCAGGCGAAGGAATTCTCCCGCGCCACCGATGTCACCGCCCTCGCCGTCACCAAGCTGGACGGTAGCGCCAAAGGCGGCGTGGTCGTGGGCATCGTGGACCAGTTCCGCTTCCCCATCAAGTTCCTGGGAATCGGCGAAGGCATCGACGACCTGAAAGTGTTCGACAAGAAGGAGTACGTGGAATCCTTATTCAGAAAAGAAGATATTGAGAATTAATATATTATGAAAGTTTCGTACAATTGGTTGAAAGAGTACCTGGCATGTGATCTGACACCGGACCAGGTGGCGGAGGCCATGACGGCCATCGGTATCGAGGTGGACAGCGTGGAGTTCCAGGAAGAGATTCCGGGCGGACTCGCCGGCGTGGTGGTGGCCGAGGTGCTCACTTGCGTGGAACATCCGGATTCGGACCATCTTCATATTACCACGGTCAATGACGGCTCGCCCGAGCCCGTGACCGTCGTCTGCGGCGCCCCGAACGTGGCGGCCGGCCAGAAGGTGCTCTTCGCCCGCATCGGCACCGTGCTGCCGGGCGATTTCAAGATCAAGAAGTCCAAGATCCGCGGCGTGGAGTCCTTCGGCATGATCTGCGCGGAGGACGAGCTCGGTATCGGCAATTCCCACGAGGGCATCATGGTCCTCCCGGCCGATTCCGTCGTCGGCACGCCCGCGAAGGAATATCTCCACCTGAAGGAGGAATCCGTCATCGAGTATGAGATCACGGCGAACCGCATCGACGCGGCCTCCCACATCGGCGTGGCCCGCGACCTGTACGGCTACCTGAAGTCTCGCGACCTCCCTTGCGCCCTGAACCTCCCGTCCGTGGACGCGTTCAAGGAGGGCGAAGGCGAGGCGATTCCCGTGGAAGTGCTTGACACCAAGGGCGCCCCGCGCTACTGCGGCATCACCGTCAAGGGCGTGAAAGTGGCCCCGTCCCCGGAGTGGCTCCAGAAGAAGCTCCTCTCCATCGGCCTGCGCCCGATCAACAACGTCGTGGACATCTCCAACTTCATCCTGTTCGAGACCGGCCAGCCCCTGCACACCTTCGACGCCGACAAGATCCGCGGCGGCAAGGTCATCGTGCGCCGCGCGGCCCAGGACGAGCCCATCGTCACCCTCGACGGCCTCACCCGCAAGCTGGACGCCACCGACATGGTCATTGCCGATGCCGAAGGCCCGATGTGCATCGCCGGCGTGTTCGGCGGTGACGATTCCGGCGTGACCGACGCTACGGTCAATGTCTTCATCGAAGGCGCCTACTTCGATCCGGCCTCGGTCCGCAAGACCGCCAAGCGCCAGCAGCTCTCCACCGACGCCTCGTTCCGCTTCGAGCGCGGCGCGGACCCGGAAGCCGCCCTGTACGCCGCCAAGCGCGCCGCCCTGCTCATCCTCGAGCTCGCCGGCGGTCAGGTTGTCGGCAAGATCCAGGAAGTGTATCCTGAGCGCATCGACCGGAAACAGATCGACCTGGATTACGACCGCATCGAGAACTTCATCGGCAAGAAGATCGGTCACGACACCATCAAGAAGATCCTGAAGGCCCTGAACTACGAGTTCGTCTCCGAGAAGGCGAACGGCGCCCTCGTCGCCGCTCCGACTTATATGGTCGATGTGTACCGCGAGTGCGACGTGGTGGAGGAGATCCTCCGCATCTACGGCTACGACAACATCGAGTTCCCGGACAACCTCCGGATGAGCGTGAACGCCACCCCGACCCCGGAACCGGAGGCCATCCGCAACGGCATCTCCAACTTCCTGGCGGCCAACGGCTTCACCGAGACGATGAACAACTCCCTCACCAAGGAGGAGTATTACACCAAGCTGGAAACCTTCCCGGCCGACCACTGCGTCCGCATCGTGAACCCGCTCAGCCAGGACCTGAACGTGATGCGCCAGACCCTCATCCTGAACGGTCTGGAGGTCATCGCTTACAATATCAACCGTCAGGTCTCCGCGATGAAGACCTTCGAGTACGGCTCCGTCTACCAGCGCCTGCCTGAAAAGGATGGAACAACGCTGGAAGGTTATGAGGAGCACCAGAACTTCGCCCTCTTCATCACCGGCACGCCCGCCAAGGCTTGGCGCACTCCGGCCGCGAAGAGCGACTTCTTCCAGCTCAAGGGTTATGTGGACCTGCTCCTGAAGCGCTTCCGCATCGACCCGACCACGCTCCAGAGCGGCACCGCCCCTGCCGATATCTTCTCCGAGGGCATCACGTATGTCCTGCCGGGCAAGGAACCGCAGGTGCTCGCCACCCTCGGCACCATCCATCCCGTGCTCGCGAAGCGCTTCGGCATCAAGCAGCCCGTCTTCGCCGCCGAGATCAACTGGCAGGTGCTCTTCAAGCTCGTGAAGCGGGACAAGTTCTCCTTCACCGAGCTGCCGCGCTTCCCGGAGGTCCGCCGCGACCTGGCGCTCCTGCTGGACGAGTCCGTCCCGTACGCCGAGCTCCGCAAGTCCGCCTTCCGCGGCGCGAAGAAGCTGCTCAAGAGCGTCACGCTCTTCGACGTGTACCGTGGCGACAAACTTCCCGCCGGCAAGAAACAGTACGCCCTGAACTTCGTCCTCCAGGACGACGAGCGCACCCTCACCGACGCCGAGGTGGAAAAGACCATGGACAAGATCCTCGCGAACTTCCAGAACGAATTCGGCGCCATTCTCCGCTAGTGAAACGGTTCTGTCATATCGTCCTTCTGCTGCTTGTCGTAGCCGCCTGCCGGGGGCCGCGGGTCATTCCGCGCGCCAAGATGGTGGACATCTACTGCGACATGTTCATGGCCGACCAGCAAGTCCGGGAAAACAACACCCAACGCGATGCGATGGACTCGCTGCTGGTCTATGAGGCCGTGTTCGAGAAGTACGGATATGACACCGACGACTATCTGCACAGTCTGCGCTACTATCTGAAAGACCCTGAGCGCTTTGCAAAGGTGTTTGAGGAGGTGGCAACCCGCTTGCAGGGGCAGGCGAACGCCCTGGAACCGATCATCCAGCACCAGGATTGGGTGGCCCAGCGGATGGGCGCGAAACGTCCGCAAATCGACTCCATCCTCGCGGCGTTCTCGAAGGATTCCGTGTACGTGGGCCTGGCCCGCGTCGCCCGGGATTCTTCCCGGTATCCCGCCTGGTTCCGCCTGGTGGGCGTCCGGCAGGATACGCTGATGGCTCCGGTGGATACCGCGAAGGTCGAGGAGGCTCCGGCGGACACCCTTGAAAAGGAGGAGCCCGCCAAGGAGGAGCCCGATTTGAGGCCGGTGGAAGAGCCTGAACTGGAACCGGACCGCCCGATCCGGGGAAAACTCCGCCCCCAGCGACATCAGGGTCAGATCCTGGAAGAAAAGCCCGTAGAAGAAGAAATTGCTGAAGAGGTGTTTGCCAAATGAGAAGGATTGCAGCAAAATATCTGTATACGCTGACCTCGGCGGAGCCCGTCCAGAACGGGTTCGTGGAGGTCGAGGACGACGGCACCGTCATCCGGACCGGCGTCTGCGCGGATCCCGCCTCCGAGCCGGCGTTCTACGACGGCGCGGTCGCCCCAGGTTTTGTCAATGCCCATTGCCACGTCGAGCTCTCCTACCTGAAGGGTCAGTTCCGCAAGGGCACCGGCATGGCCGGATTCATCGACCAGATCAATGAGATGCGGGACAATAAGTCCCTGCAGGAGAAGGTCGATGACCTCACGCGGGAGATGGACAGCCTGTGGGCGCAGGGCGTCGTGGGGATGGCCGACATCTCCAACTGCGACGACTCCTTCGCCGTCAAGGCCTGCCACCCGATGTACACCCGCACCTTCCTGGAGGTCTTCGGCACCGAGCCGGAGGACTGCGGGGCGGTGATGGACGGCGTCCGGAAACTGAAGGCGGTTGCTGATGGTTTCGGCATCGACGCGGCCCCCACGCCTCACGCGTGTTATACGATGAGCCCCGAACTGGTGACGGCGGTGAGCGCCGAAGGCCTGAAATCGGGCTTCCTCTCCTTCCACAGCGAAGAGACGGAGGAGGAAGAGGAGATGCTCAAGTCCGGCTCCGGCAAGATGTGGGAGAACCGCAAGAAGGCCGGGATGAGCGTCCCGCCCGTGACGGGGAAATCCTCCCTGCTCTATTTCATCGACCGGCTCCTGAAGGCCCATCCCGCTCCGTTTGACGAGCATATCCTGCTCGTGCACGAGTGCTGCATGGACCAGGAGGGGATCGACGCGGTCAATGCCGTGATGAAGCATCCGTTCGTGGCGGTTTGCCCGCTCTCGAACCTGTTTATACACAATACCTTGCCCCCGATTGACCTGATGCGCCGCAACGCGCTGAAGATCTGCGTGGGCACGGACTCCCTCTCGTCTAACGACGACTTGAACATCGTGGACGAACTCTATTGCCTCCAGCGGAACTTCCCCGAGGTCCCGCTCGGCGAACTCCTCACCTGGGCTTCCCGCAACGGGGCGGAATTCCTGGCCAAGCCGGAATTCGGCACCATCGAACCGGGGAAGCGTCCGGGTCTCGTTTTCATCGACCATCTCGATGCGGACGGCCGCCTGACCGCCGCGTCCAAATCCTGCCGCCTATGATGCGCGAGACCACGGTTTTCGGCCCGATCTTCTCGAGACGGCTCGGTTCCTCCCTGGGCATCAACCTGCTGCCTGAGGAGGGGAAACTGTGCAATTTCGACTGCATCTACTGCGAGTGCGGGTGGAATGCCGATGGGCGTGGGGACAAGCGGATTCCGAGGGCGGAGGATGTGCGGAAGGCATTGACAGAGAAGCTGGAAGCCTGCAAGGAAGCGGGAACGCCCATCGACTCTATCACCTTCAGTGGCGACGGAGAACCCACGTTGAATCCGGATTTTCCCGAGATCATCGACCTAACCCTGGAACTCCGGGACAAGTACTATCCGGAGGCGAAGGTATCGGTCCTGACCAATGCGACGAGGGCCGGGCGCGAAAGCGTGTTCCAGGCGCTGCTGAAGGTGGACAATCCCATCCTCAAGCTGGACGCACCCACCGACGAGGCGGCGGCGCTCATCAACCGGCCGGTCGGGGCGTACCACGTGGAGGATATCGTCCGCGCCCTGGAGCGTTTCGAGGGCAATTTCGTCCTGCAGACCATGTTCCTGAAGGGCGACGGTTTTGCGTCGGAAGATTGGGTCGATGGCTGGATGGACATTGTCCGCCGGCTGAAACCCCGGGAGGTGATGGTGTATACCATTGACAGAGAAACCCCGATGAAGGGGTTGAAGAAATATACCGTGGAGGAGATGCGCGCCCTGGTGCAGCCGCTCATCGACGAAGGTTTTGAACTACAGATCAAAGGATAACACATATGGAACTATTCACCAAGTATGGCTATGCCCCTGATAAGGAGGCGATCGCCCATCATCTGGAACTGATTGCGTCCGGTCTGGATCAGGTTGTCTCGAACGATGTCCTGAAGGAGTGCTTCTCCATCATGGACCTCACCACCCTGAGTCCCAAGGACACCCCGTCCTCGGTGCGCAAGCTTGTGGAGAAGGTCAATTCCTTCGCCGTCGATTATCCCAACTACCCGCTGCCGGCCTCGGTTTGCGTCTATCCGAATTTCGCGGGCGTCGTCCGCAAGACCCGCAAGGACCCGCAGTTGCATGTGACCACCGTCGCAGGCTGCTTCCCGACTTCCCAGAGCTTCATCGAGATCAAGCTCGCCGAGATCGAGCGGGCCGTCCGGGAAGGTGCCGATGAGATCGACATCGTCCTGGCCCTCAATTCCTTCCTGGAAGGGGACTATGACACCGCCGGCAAGGAAATCCTCCTGAGCAAGGAGTGCATCGACAAGGTCGCCGCCGAACTCGGCCGTCCCGTCGTGCTGAAGGTGATCCTGGAGACCGGCCTGCTGGTCACGCCCGAGCGCATCGCCGACGCGTCCTTCCTCGCGATGGAGAACGGTGCCGACTTCATCAAGACGTCCACCGGCAAGGTGGAGGTGAACGCCACCCCGATGGCCGCGTATGTGATGTGCCAATGCATCCGGAATTTCTACGAGCAGACGGGCCGCAAGGTGGGCTTCAAGGCCGCCGGCGGCATTTCCTCCGCCATGGACGCCGTGAGCTACTACTCCATCGTCTCCACCATCCTCGGCAAAGACTGGCTGAACAAGGGCCTCTTCCGCTTCGGCGTAAGCCGCCTCGCGAACCAGCTTCTCTCCGCCGTGGAGCAGAAGACGGTCACGTACTTCTAGACTCTGCCCCCCCCCGGCTCTCCTTTTGTCATTCCGGGCTTGACCCGGAATCTCTACCAAAGCCGTTTTATGGTTTTTTCGTAAAAACGGCCTTGGAGGGCCTTTTGAGCTGGACCATTCAGACATTTTGCGGAATTAATCCGTAAATCTTGCACTTTCCGTGCGGTTGAGCGGGGTGAAAATCGCCCTTCCAGCCGCGCGGAATGCGTTTTAGAAACTTAAACGTTTTATATTTTTTTAAAACGGCTCCGTTTCCGAGTTTTGCACTCGAAATAAAAATTGAGTCATGCGAAACTGTTGGAAACTGTTGCTGCCGCTGGCACTCCTGACGGGGTGCCAGGGCGAGGATGTGCCCGTCCCGGACGGGCGCCGGGTGGATATGGCCGCCCTGTCCCACGGAATGATCGAACTGGGCGAGAAGCTGGAGGATCCCTATACGGTCGGAAACATGCAGGAGGCCGTCGCGCGCCTGTATCCGACCAAGGCGGGCACGATTTCAATCTCCGCGACCGACCTGTACGTCCGCTTCCTGCCGAAGACCGAGGACGAGTATTCTTTCCTTCTCTCCAAGGGATTGAAACTGACGGACCATCCTGTCGATTATCGTATCGTGAAGGAAGGGGACTATTACCATGATCCTGACCTGTCGCAAGACGCGATTACCTGGCAGTATGCTGTGGTGGCGAAGGATTTCAGTTTCCCGGCCGGCATCCGCTACGAGGTGCTGGACGAGTGCTACATTTCTGAGAACGACCCGGTTACAAGGGCTGAAAGCGGCATCGACTGGGACGCCGTGGAGGCGGAGGCCTATCGGCTCACGGGAAATGAGGATTTGTATCCCGAGACCCGCGCTGCGGAGGAACCGGTGTGCCCGTCGGGCCGGATCACCATCGAGGATCCGGACTGCTTCGGGGGCAAGCCCTATGGTGTCGCGGGCGTGATGGTGTGCTGCAATTCCTTCGTGAAGTTCGCCACCGCTTACACCGACAGGGACGGCTATTACCAGCTTTCCAAGAAATATTCATCCAAACCGCGGTACCGGCTGGTTTTCAAGAACAGCGCCGGCTTCTCCATCGGC
>JAFYTP010000111.1 GCA_017558775.1 Bacteroidales bacterium
ATAGGTGGTCTCCATGGTGCCGTCGCCGTCGTCGCGGCTGTCGGTCTCGGCGTTGCCGTAGTCGAAGCAGCAGCCGGAGTTGTAGTGGTGGCCGCTGATCACCCAGTACTGGCCCTCGGCCTGGTCGTCCACGGCCGTGCCCGTCGGGTCGTTGAGGCGCAGGCCCATGCCCGGGGCGATGAAGATGCCATAGACCTTGTGGCCCATCACGTTCACCGGGGCCCAGTCGGCCACGGGGACGTTGTTGTAGCCGCCCATCGCCGGGCCGCTGAAGCCGCCTCGCGGCGCCTGATAGAGGTGATTTCCCTTCCCGGACTGGTCATAAAGGACTGTGACCCAGCAGTAGGTGTCCTTACAGAAGGCATCTTGGGCCGCGGCATCGGCATAGCCGCCCGCGTCGGTGGCCGTGGCCTTGACTACGTAGATGTCCTTCGTCTTTCCGTCGGAGGCGCGCATTACCTGATACAGCGGGCCGTCATAGGCCGCGTACAGGGCACGGGTGGTGCTGTGGGCGGCCACGCAAGGGGCGCCGCCCCGCTCGTAGATGTCACAGGGGCCTTCCGGACGCGCCAAGACGTCGCCGGAAGACGCAAGATTCTTGCACGCAATAGCGGCTCCAACGAGGATAAGCCCGGCCATTGCGCCGAAAAGGATTTTTTTCATATGGGGTGGTTATTGGTTTTAGTGGGAGGGGAGGGCGGCTACACTTCCGTCGCGGTGGCGAACTCGTGGAGGAAGCGCATGTCGTTCTCGAAGTAGTGACGGAGGTCGTTGACCTGCCACTTGAGCATCGCGATACGCTCCACGCCCATGCCGAACGCGAAACCGCTGTACACCTTGGAGTCGATGCCGCTGGCCTCGAGGACGTTCGGGTCCACCATGCCGCAGCCCATGATCTCCAGCCAGCCGGTGCCCTTGCAGATGTTGCAGCCCTTGCCCTTGCAGATGTTGCAGCTCACGTCGACCTCCGCGGAGGGCTCGGTGAACGGGAAGTAGGACGGGCGCATCCGGATCTGGGTGTCCGGGCCGAACATTTCACGGGCGAACAGGAGGATGGCCTGCTTGAGGTCCGCGAAAGTGACGTTCTTGTCGATGTAAAGGCCTTCCACCTGATGGAAGATGCAGTGCGCGCGGGCGCTGATGGCCTCGTTACGGAACACGCGGCCCGGGCAGATCACGCGGATCGGGAGGGGCTGGGATTCCATCGTACGCACCTGCACGGAAGAGGTGTGGGTACGGAGGAGGAGCGGATTCAGATGACCGGTGCTGACGAAGAAAGTGTCCTGCATCTCGCGGGCCGGGTGGTTCGGCGGGAAGTTGAGGGCCTCGAACACGTGCCAGTCGTCCTCCACTTCCGGGCCTTCGGCCACGTCATAGCCGAACTTGCGGAAAATGTCCACGATTTCCTGGCGGACGATGGAGACGGGATGGCGGGAACCCAGTTCGAAGGGGTCGCCGGGCATCGAGAGGTCCTGCTTCGGGGCCAGGTCCACGGCGGCGGCCGATGCCTGCTCCTTCAGCTCGTCGATCTTGGCGGCGACGCACTTCTTCAGTTCGTTGAGCTTCTGGCCGTACTCACGCTTCAATTCGGGCGCGACGGTGCGGAACTGCTCCATCAGCGCGGTGACGGATCCCTTCTTGCCGAGGAACCGGACGCGGGCGTCCTCCACTTCCTTGAGCGAGGCGGCCTTGAGTTCGGAAAGCTCTTTCTGTATCTGTTCGATGGCTTCTTTCATGTTCTTTCTCTTCTAAAATCCCGCAAAGATAGTTATTTTCCCTCGTTTTTGATCTCGGCGGTCGCTTTTTCCGCCTTGGCCTTGCGCTTGTCGCGGGCTTTCTGGTTGCGCTGGCCGGTGCTCTTCCAGTATTTCTTCCACTGCTCCTCGTTGAAGAAGCGGCGGTAGGAGTCGTCGATCTTCTGCATCCACTTGTCCTGGACGTTCTGGTAGATGTCGGTATTGCCGACCTTCGCCTTCTGGAGTTCGGTCAGTTCTTCCTCCATGGCGATGAGGTCATGGGTGAGGGTGGAGTCCACGTAGAACTCCTGCCAATATTCGAGGTCGAGCTGGTCCACCAGTTTCTTGACCTGGGTGTCGATGTATTCCATCCGCTGCTTTTCCCTTTCCTCCTCTTTCTTCTGCTGCTGCCCCTGGTCCTGGGCAGGGAGGCTGAGCGCGCCCAGGAAGAGGGCCGCCGACACAAACCACAAGTGTTTCATCCCTTGATAAATTTTCATAAATTTGCAGATGCTTGAAACACGGCAAAAATAACAATAATTGCACAAAAGCCCAAATACATGCACAAATCGTACTTGACACTTCTCCTCTCCATCGCCTTCGCCGTCATCCCGGCTTTCGAGGGCAATACCTGCACGAACGTCATCATCACCAAGGGCGCCAGCAAGGACGGGTCCACCCTCGTCTCCTACGCGGCGGACTCCCACTACCTGTTCGGCGAACTGTACTACCATCCCGCCGCGGACTGGAAACCCGGTTCCTTGCTGAAGGTCTATGAGTGGGACACCAACAAGTTCCTCGGCGAGATCGACCAGGTCCCCCACACCTACCAGACCGTGGGCAACATGAACGAGAAGCAGGTCATCATCACCGAGACCACCTGGGGCGGCCGCGAGGAGCTGATGGACCGCCGGGGCCGCATCGACTACGGCTCCCTCATCTATATCGCCCTGCAGCGGGCTTCGACGGCCCGGGAGGCCATCCAGATCATTGTCGATCTGGCCAATGAGCACGGATACGCCTCCGAGGGCGAAACTTTCTCCATCGCCGACAAGAACGAGGCCTGGATCATGGAACTCATCGGCAAGGGCACCCGCATCCGGAACGGTGTTAATGCGGACAAGGGCATCGTATGGGTGGCCCTGCGCGTGCCGGACGGCGCCATCTGCGCCCACGCGAACCAGGCGCGCATCGGCGCCTTCCCCCTGAAGGATCCCGACAACTGCATGTATGCGAAGGATGTCATTTCCTTCGCCCGTAACAGGGGTTATTTCGAAGGTTCCGACGAGGAGTTCAGCTTCAAGAAGGCGTATGGCCCGGCCGATTTCGGCACCGTGCGCGGCTGCGACGCCCGTGTCTGGAGCGCCTTCAACATCCTCTCCGAGGGCTGGTTCTCCTACTATGACGTCGAGGGCCGGGCGGTGACCAAGGACGCCTCCGACTTCCTGGACTATGCGATGGGATACAACCTCGACGGCGACCTGCCGCTGTTCATCTATCCG
>JAFYTP010000112.1 GCA_017558775.1 Bacteroidales bacterium
ATCAAGGCCTGCCTCGCGGGCGACATCGAGAAGATGGAGAAGTTCGGCATCTACGAGGTCCTGCCCGAAGACCTGGCCCTCTGCGACTACGTGGACCCTTCCAAGAACGACATCCAGGCCATGATCCAGCAGGGTATCGACCTGATGATTAAAGAAATGGCATAAGTTATGGCAGACGAAAAGAAACCCGGCCTTTTTGAAAAAGGCGGCAAGCTATATTGGCTGCATTCTACCATCGATGCTTTCGACACCTTCCTCCGCGTTCCCGGCACGGTGACCGCGAAAGGTGCCCACGTCCGTGACGGCATCGACCTCAAGCGCGTCATGATCATGGTCGTGATCGCCCTCGTCCCCGCCGCCCTGTTCGGCATGTACAACGTGGGCCTTCAGACTTCCCTCACCTACGGACTCGACTGGAACTTCTGGCACATGTTCTGGTACGGATTCCTCCGGATGCTCCCGCTGTTCGTGGTGTCCTACATCGTCGGTCTCGCCATCGAGTTCGGCTCCTCCCAGATCCGCGGCGAGGAAGTGAACGAGGGTTACCTCGTCACCGGCTTCCTCATCCCGCTCATCGTCCCGGTGGACGTTCCCCTGTGGATGCTCGCCCTCGCGGTGGCCTTCTCCGTCATCTTCGTCAAGGAAGTGTTCGGCGGTACCGGCATGAACATCTGGAACCCGGCTCTCGTGGCCCGCGCCTTCCTGTTCTTCTCCTATCCTTCTTCGATGTCCGGATCCTCCGTGTGGGTGTCCAAGACCTGGGTCTCCGCCCTCAAGGATGTGGACGCGGTCTCCGCGGCCACCCCGCTCTCCATCGCGCATGACGGCGCTTTCGACGCCGCCACCGGTGCCGTGGGCCAGTACTCCTTCATGGACATGTTCTACGGATTCATCCCCGGCTCCACCGGTGAGACCAGCGTCATCGCCATCCTCCTCGGCGCCATCCTGCTCGTCTGGACGGGCGTGGCTTCCTGGAAGATCATGGTCTCCAGCGTCGCCGGCGGCCTGCTCGTCGGCTGGCTCGGCCAGCTCGCGGGTGCCACCGCCCTCCCTTGCTACTATCAGATCGTGATGGGCGGCTTCCTGTTCGGCTCGGTCTTCATGGCTACCGACCCGGTCACCGCGGCCCAGACCGAGACCGGCAAGTGGATCTACGGCTTCCTCATCGGCGCCCTCGCCGTTGTCGTCCGCCTGTGGAACCCCGGCTACATGGAAGGCATGATGCTCGCCATCCTGTTCATGAACACGATGGCTCCGCTCATCGACCACTGCGTCGTCACGGCCCACATCAACCGCCGTGCGAAAAAAGTGCAAAACGCCTAAAGGATACGCGCTATGAATACGAACAACAACGTCTATACGATTATCTATACGACCGTCATCGTGGTCGTCGTAGCCGCGCTCCTCGCCTTCGTCTCCCAGTCCCTCAAGGGCAAGCAGGAAGCCAATGAGAAGGCCGACACCATCTCCCAGATGCTCACCGCGGCCCAGTTCGGGACCAAGGCCGAGTTCCAGAAGCAGGGCAACGCCGCCGTCCTCGCCAAGTATGCCGAGGAAATCGGCGAGGCCTTCCTGATCAACGAGAACGGCGAGAAAGTCGCCGACCTCCCGCTGGACCAGGTCCTCAGCCCGAAGGAGCTCAAGCGTCAGAACTACAATATCAAGGGTGGCGCCAACAAAACCGGCGACGCCGCTATTCCCGTGTTCAAGTTCAAGAATGGCAAGACCGTGGTTCCCATCTACGGCGCGGGCCTCTGGGGTCCCGTCTGGGGCTACATCGCCTTCGAGGATGACCTGAAGACCATCGCCGGCGCCTATTTCGACCACGAGTCCGAGACCGCCGGCCTGGGTGCCAAGATCAAGGACGACCCGACCTTCCAGGCCGAGTTCGTCGGCGAGAAGCCCGACTTCTCCGGCGCCAAGGTCTTCGAGATCGTCAAGGGCGGTTCTCCCAAGGAGGCCGACGGTTCCGAAACCATCGACAACAAGATCGACGCCATCACCGGCGCGACGATGACCTCCAACGGTCTGACCGATGCCATCAACGTGTGGCTCACCGCTTACGCCAAATACTTCCAGGGCGCCGCGCCCGCCGAGAAGGAATGCTGCGGCGAGGATTGCGAAGGCGAGTGCGAAGGTGAAGAGTGCGATAATAAAGAAGTGGAGGAATAAGCCATGAACGCAAAATTGAAAGAAACCATCCTCAACCCTATCTTCAAGGGTAATCCGATCACCGTCCTGGTGCTGGGCATCTGCTCCTCCCTCGCGGTGACGGTCACGCTGAAGGGTGCGCTCGTCATGGCGCTTTCCGTCATCGTCGTCTGCGGCATCTCCAGCCTTATCCTGTCGCTGCTGCGCAACACCATCCCGGGCCGTGTCCGTATCATCGTCCAGCTCGTCGTGGTCGCCATGATGGTGATCCTCGTGGACCAGATCCTGAAGTCCTTCGAGGCCACCTACGCCATCGACAAGCAGCTGTCCGTGTACATCGGCCTCATCATCACGAACTGCATCGTGATGGGCCGCATCGAGGCGTTCGCCCTCGGCAACAAGCCGTGGCCGTCCTTCCTCGACGGTGTCGCCAACGGCGCCGGCTACGGCCTGATCCTGCTGATCGTGGCCTTCTTCCGGGAGCTCCTCGGAAGCGGCACCCTGTTCGGCATCGACATCCTCAACCGGTTCGGCTATGTTCCGAACAACCTCGTGATCCTGCCTCCGTTCGCCCTCATCCTCCTGGGATGCATCGTGTGGGTCCAGCGGAGCATCCAGAAAGATCTCCAGGAAAAATAACAACGACGCCTTATGGAATACCTCAGCTTATTCGTACGGTCCATCTTCGTGGACAATATGATCTTCGCTTACTTCCTGGGAATGTGCTCATTCCTGGCGGTATCGAAGAATGTGAAGACGGCTGCCGGCCTCGGCCTCGCTGTTATCGCCGTTCTCCTCATCACCCTTCCGGTGAACTACCTCCTCAACCGCTATGTGCTGGCTCCGGACGCCCTGATCCAGGGTGTGGACCTGAGCTTCCTCAGCTTCATCGTCTTCATCGCGGTCATCGCGGCCATGGTGCAGATCGTGGAGATGGTGGTGGAGAAATTCTCTCCGGAACTGTACTCGTCCCTGGGCATCTTCCTGCCGCTGATCGCCGTGAACTGCGCCATCCTGGGCGGTTCCCTGTTCATGCAGCAGAAAGACTTCCTCAATATCGGTGAGGCCGTGGTTTACTCCCTCGGCTCCGGCATCGGCTGGTTCCTCGCCATCGTCTCCCTCGCGGCCATCCGCGAGAAGATGGCGTACTCCAACGTCCCGGCCGCCCTCAAGGGCCTCGGCATCACCTTCATCACCGTCGGTCTGATGGGCATCGCCTTCATGACCTTCATGGGTGTAACCCTTTAATCCGGAGGAAAGCGCTATGGCAAATACACTTCTTTTCGCCATCATCGTGATGACCATCGTCACGCTGATCCTCGTGGCCCTGCTCCTCTGGATCAAGACCGCACTCACCCCGTCCGGTTCCGTCAAAGTCTCCATCAACGGCGGCTCCAAGGAACTGGAAGTCACCCCTGGCGGTGACCTGATGCACACCCTGGCCGACCACGGCATCTTCCTCCCTTCCGCCTGCGGCGGTAAGGCCAACTGCGGACAGTGCAAGCTCCAGGTTCTCGAAGGCGGCGGAACCATCCTCCCCACCGAGACCGGCTTCTTCTCCCGCAAGCAGATCAAGGAAGGCTGGCGCCTGGGCTGCCAGGTCAAGGTCAAGGACAACCTCCAGATCGCCGTTCCGGAGAGCGCTCTCAGCGTCAAGAAGCTCGAGTGCGAAGTCATCTCCAACGAGAACGTCGCGACCTTCATCAAGGAGTTCACCGTCCGTCTGCCGGAAGGCGAGCACATCGACTTCAAGTCCGGCGAGTACATCCAGATCGACATTCCGGAGTACGAGGCCGACTTCTCCGACATGGGCGTCGATCCCATCTACATGGGCGACTGGGAGAAATATGGCATCACTTCCCTGAAGTTCAAGAACACGGAGCCCACGATCCGCGCCTACTCGATGGCCTCGTATCCCGCCGAGAAGGACGTCATCAAGCTCAACGTGCGTATCGCCACCCCCCCGTTCGACCGCACCCAGCCGAAGGGCGTGTTCAAGTTCGTCCCGGGCGTTCCTCCGGGAATCGCCTCCACCTACGTCTTCTCCCGCAAGAAGGGCGACAAGGTGATGATCAGCGGCCCTTACGGTGAGTTCCTCCTTCCGAAGGACGATCCCGAGGATATGGAATACATCTTCGTGGGCGGCGGCGCCGGCATGGCTCCGCTCCGCAGCCACATCATGCACCTGTTCAAGACGCTCAAGACGAACCGTCAGGTCCACTTCTTCTATGGCGCCCGCGCCCTCGTCGAGGCCTTCTACCTGGAGGACTTCGCCGAGATCGAGAAGGAGTTCCCGAACTTCCACTTCCACCTGGCCCTCGACCGTCCGGATCCGGCCGCCGATGCCGCCGGCGTGAAGTACACCGCAGGCTTCGTCCACAACGTGATGAACGAGACCTACCTCAAGAACCACGAGGCTCCCGAGGACATCAAGTACTTCATGTGCGGTCCGCCCATGATGACCAAGTGCGTGTGCGACCTGCTCGACTCCCTCGGCGTCGCTCCCGAGAGCATCCTGTTCGATAACTTCGGAGGTTAATCTCCGAATACATAGAAAAGCCCGGCTCAGACGAGTCGGGCTTTTTTATCGTCATTCCGATTTTATATCGTCATTCCGGGCTAGACCCGGAATCTCTATTCGTGCAGGAACCTGAGCACCATCAGCCGCACGCAGTCGGCGACGTGCTTTTCCGAGTCGGTCGCTTTCTCCAGGAGTTCCGCGAGATTCTTGTACTTGGTCATTTCGCGGATGTCTTCCTCCTCGGAGAAGATGTAGCCGATGTACTCCTCGTAGGCATCGTCGGCGGCGTGTTCCATCTCTGTCACGCGATCGCACTGAAGGGAGATGGCCGAGGCTTTGTCCCGGATGTGCCAGAGCATGGGCAGGAGGTCGTGCAAGGCCTGGGCCTCATCGCTGATGAGTTGGGCGAGTTCCTGGAGCTGCGGATCGATCTTGCGGGGCTTGTAGATCTGGACGGCCTTGGCGGCGTCCTTGATGACGTCCAGGCTGTCATCCATCGACATGGCGATGGTCGTGAGGTCCGTACGGCTCAGGGAGCCCATCAGACGCTCGGACAGCTGTTCCCGGTAATCCTGCAGGAGAGCATCGCCCTGGGACTCCAGGGACTTGATCTCGCGCTGGCGGAGAATCCACTGTTCGGGGTCAACAGAGGAAAGCATCCGGACCAGGATATTGGAAGACTGGCAAAGGAGGTCCGCCTGGCGTTCGAAAAAGGGCGTCAGGTCGCGTCTTCCGTCAAAAAGATGGCGTAAAGTTCGTAAACAGTGCATAAGAATTATTTCTTTCGTTTGCATGTTTCTTATCCTGGGAGGATAAAAAACAATGAAAGTGAATAAAAAACATTAAAACCTGCGGGCCGACGCCTTCTTCCTTCCGTATCCTTCCAGCTACCCTGCCTAACTTTGTTCCGACAAAAACACGCAAACATGCTAAAAGGCCGGATTCCACTCTTCAACCTTACAATCGTCTTTTCCCGCTACGGGCGCCGCTTGTCTGCGGCATTACGGGGTGTTATCCTTCACCTCCCGGCCTTTTTGCTTCTCGCCTGTTCGCCTCTTTCCCAGCCGGAGGACACACCCGCGCCACGGAAGACACAAATATATATACTTCTTGTCGAAAAAACAAATATGCAGGGCATTGACTTATTGTTCTTTCAAGACGCTCCGCTGTACCGGTTGGACGCCTATCAGCACCTGGACAATGTCAAGGGGGACCGCGTGACGGGGACCTCGTCCACGGCCGCCCGGCAAGTAGTCATCCTTTCCAACTATCCGTCAAGCACTTATGCCTGGAGCGGAATCCGCAGCATCGAGTCCCTGGCGGACCTCCCTTTCCGGCTGGCGGACGAAAACCCTTCCGCGCCCATGCTTTATGGTACTTCGGAGGCCGGAAAGATGGGGCAGGTTACTTTACGGCCGATGCTCTCGAAAATCACCCTCCGGTCCATCGGCTGCGAATTCAGTGAAAGGCCGTACGTGGGGGAAAAACTGCAGGATGTCCGCGCCTACCTCACCTACGCATCGGAAGAATGCCGGCCGTTCGCGCCGGAGGACACGCCGAGCAGTTTCCTCAACGCCGGCCGGCTGGACGAGACAGCCACCGCGGCGCTCTCCCACCCTGAAATCGCCCTCCGTACCTTAAGCCAGTCCCTGGGCGGACGCATCTACCCGGACGCAAACTTCTTCTGTTATCCGAATCCATCGGACGGCACGGAGTTCGGAGCCCCCGTCACCCGGCTGGTGATCGAGGGAAAGCTCCGGGGAACGACCTACTACTATCCCATCGACCTGCCGGGGCTGAAAGCTGACGTGCAGTACCGCATGGACGTAACGCTCACACGGGCCGGAACCACCGACCCGGACACCCCCGCCGTCGCAGGCTCCATCCGGCTGGAAAGCCGGGTGCTGGACTGGGACGGCCGGGAATGGGATGATATTCACTACAGATAAATGATGGAGGAGACAAGCGATGAGAAGGGCCGGAGTCCTGTTAGTTGTGTTAAGCTTGATGATAGGATGTAATAGCCTGGAACGGGAAGACCAGCGTACCTGTACGGTGCTGGTCCTGGATCCAGAAGGCAGCGCTCCCACCCGGTCCACCTTACCGGACGAGTCGCTTGTCTCCGACATTAACCTGTTCATTTACAATTCAGAAGGTCTTCTGGAGGAACGGCGGTTCCTCTCCGGACGGCGGCTCTCCGTCAAGGACGGGACGGTCCAGTTGAAGACCAGCCTCCTGCGAGGCGTTCCCTACGATATCTTCGTGGCCGCCAACATCGGCTATGCCCTGCCGCTACTCTCGCGCAAGGACATCGAATCCTACCGCTACCACCTCGCCTACCCCGACGAGTACACCCGGGGAATGCCGATGAGCGCGCACCTGGACGGTTATGTCAATGAGGGTGAAGCGGAGGTCCTGCTTCCGCTGGTCCGGACGATGGCCCGGATCGACGTGAACATCGACCGGACGAAACTGGACAGCGACGTCACCTTCCAGGTCACTTCCGTCCATGTCGGGAACGGTCCGTCCTCGGTGCGGCTCTTTGGCGACAGCCGGGCAGAATCGGCTACTCAGGTCTTTGCGGGCGGGTTTTCGTTGGAAGGCCGACAGGTGCAGGCGCTCAACATCGATCAGGCCCCGGGCGTGAGCGGCAGCGTGAGCCTGTATCTTCCGGAGAACCTGCAGGGAGACCTCCTGACGACGGACGACGAGCGCGGAAAGGTCTTTTCCGAGGGCCAACTCGGCAAGGTGTGCTCCTACCTGGAAATCCGCGGTTCCTACCACTCAAACTCCTGGCATACCCGGGCGGGAGAGCCGCTGGTGTACCGGTTCTATCTGGGCGACGGTCCGGGCAACTTCGACGTGTTCCGCAACACGGCCTGCAAGGTCACGGTCCATCTGGAAGGCACCGGCCTCGGCGAGGACGGGTGGCGCATCGACAAAGACCGTCTCATCCCGGAAACCCGCTTCAGTCTCCATCCGGCGGCCTACAACGAATGCCGGAGCGGGGATGATTTCCACCTCTGGTGCGATGTGTTTCCGGCCGATGTGGACTTCGAAATCGAGCCCGTCGCCTGGGACGACGACGAGAGCGTGCGCAGGCTTTATACCTTCGACATCGACCCGGACGGACACGGGCTGACGATCCATACTTGGAAAGGGGGTTCGGTGATGGTGTATTTCAAGGCGGGGCCGCCGGTAAACCGGGATACCCTGGCCATCGTGGTCATCGACCCGTAATCTTACGAGAGAGATAATGCAGATAACGGCTAAAGGCGCGCAGCTGGCTGGATTCCAAGAACTTGCGCCGATAATCTTCGCCGTAGAGACGGTCCATATCGGCAATGACGGCCTGGGCCATCGACGGTTCCGCCTTCGCGAGCACTTTCCGGACCGACGGGCCGAGGCTGCCGCCGTGGCGGGTGAAGGCCGATTTCTTCATAAACGGGAATCCTTTCTCGCAGAGGCGCCAGACATCGTTGTAGATCGTCTTTCCCTTGATTTCATAGAGACCGGCATACGGGATGGAATGGGCTTCCAGCAGGCGTGCCAAGCCGTTTTCATAGCGGCCGCACACTTCGCCCTTGCTGCCGACGGCCGTAATGGATTCCACGAATGACCGGAACCAGGATGACCGGAAAACGGACGGACGGAAGCCAAGGAACCAGGACTGGAGATGCCGCTCCTTGGGAGAAGGATTGAGCACAAGACCGAAGGCGTCCGTCCCCAGCGATTCCATCCGCTGCAGATAAGGCTCCAACGGATAAATGGGCCCTATGACCGAGTCATTGACCAGATAAACGACATCATATTCCTCCAGATTCGACTGCAGATAAGCCCGCTTGTAGGAGCCGAAATCGTACTCCCCGTGCCGGGCAGCCGTGTAGGACAGCACCAGCGGCACCAGCTTGTCAGCCTCACCGGACTGCAGGTCACAGTCCGTCGCCAGGACGATGTCACCCAGCGCCCGGAGCGCTTCCAGATACCGAAGCGCCGGTTCCCCCACGATTCCCCGGGGATCATAAAAGGCGAACAGGAACAGGCGTTTCATCGGTACGGAGCGAGGATATGGTCGGCGAAACTGTCCGGGACCGGATCGGTTGCCGCCGTCAATTTATAATCCAACTTCTGGAAGAGGGCCTGGGAACAGATGGAATGGAAGAGCGCCTCGTCATAAGGCTTGTCCGCATAACTGTACCAGAGGGTATGCGTGGGATCCTGGACCATCGAGGGCATAGCGGCATAGAGTTCGGCCGCCCGGGGATTCTCCTTCACCGCCAGGCTAAAGAGCAGCTGATGGACGAAATAATCGACGGTACGGTTTTCCTTTTCCCAGTACGCAAGGATGGCTTCCCGCCATATTATGAGCAAATAGGCGCCCTTCGCCCCACGGATGAAACAGTTCTGGATACCGCTATAGGCTCCCATCGCGACATCTCCCCCCTTGTAGACGAAGAAATCGGCCTCCCACAGCCATTCCGGCAAGGGGGCATCCAGATAATCCGTGGCATCCATCCAGACGCCACCGTGCCGATACAAAAGCTCCACCCGGCAGAAATCGGAGAAATGCGCGGGACGCATCCGACCTTCCTTCCATTTCCGGAGGATGGTATCGGGTATGTCGATCCAATCGGTGAGCGTGTGCTCGTCCAGCACCACCAGTTCGCCCCCGGAATGTTTCCGGATACTGTCCAGGCAGGCGCGCACGAGCGGCGGGGCCTGCTCCTCGCCTTGCAGCCACAGCGTAAAGATGCGGCGGGGCTCCGTATGGTCCGGCGTTTCCTCCGGAATATCGCGGACCGCCGCGGCGTACGGCTTCAGATAATCAATGACCGCTTCCCGGATCACCCGTCCGCGCACGCGCCGGCGCTCCAACCGGGGGCGCCAGATCCAGTTGCAGATGTGGCCGTAGAAGACCACGCGGGCGATATACCGGAGCCGTTTCATCGATAATGCGTCAGCAGGAAAATCTTGATGATGGACTGCCGGATCTTGCCGATATGATAGCCGGGCGTAATCGGAATGGCGCGGACGGCATCCGCAAGGAAAGGATACTCCTCGAACAGGTTGCGGTCCAGGGAGAAGCCCGCCCAGGCCGCCCGGAGGAAGATTTCCTCCTTGAGGTCGGAAACCGGGGAGGGATTCTGCCCCTCGAAATGGAGATACAGGTCCATCATGTTCCGGGCGGAATTGCCGCGGCGGAACTTCCGCGGGGCCCGTGTCGCGGAGCCGGAGACCATCCGGTCGTAGTGGTAAAGCCCCTCCTTGAGATGGACGATCTTCTTGGCCTTATAAAGAATCTGGGAGCTGAAGACTATATCCTCGTGCATCGCGTACTTGGGCACGAAAACGCCGTCGTACAGGCTCTTACGACAGAATTTGTTCCATACGTACCCGTAGGAATGATAGGCGAAGAGACGGAGCCGGAACAGGTTCGGATCAGCAATGGAGCTATCCTGTTCGCTGTCCAGTTTGCTATGGTTCTCGTACTCTTTCCAGAAGTCATAGACGACGATGTCGGCATCGGTTTCGACCGCCTTCTGAACGAGCTTCTCCACGGTCTCGGGCTCCACCCAGTCGTCCGCATCCACATGGAGCACATACTCCCCTGTCGCAGCGTCCAAGCCGGTCTTGCGGGCATGAGGAAGGCCTCCGTTCTCCTTGGAGATAATCCGGACGCGGTCCTGCAGCGACGGATCCTGCTTCAGCAGGAGGTCGCGGAGGATCTCCACGGTCCGGTCCTTGCCGCCGTCGTCCACGAAGATGAACTCGATGTTCGGATAGGTTTGCGCGAACAGGCTCCCCGCACAGCGGGCGATGTAGTTCTCTACCCCGTACATCGGCACGATGACGGAGACCAGCGGCATATTATCTTGTTTATTCATAATCCAATACAGGTAAAACGGTCCGGAATCCGCACCACGGGATTCCAGCCGGCCATCGCGGGCTTGTTCCAGGCATAAACCGGCCGGCACATGGTCTGCAAACGGCGGGCCACCCCGGTCCACCGGTCGAAATCCAGGGCCTTCTTCCGCGTCACGAGCCGGATGGTGCGGGAGCGCTTCCGCAGATGCCGTTCCCAGCCCTGCGCGAGCCGGTCGGCGTCCCCGAAGCGTTCCTGCAGGCGTTTCATATCGAAGTAGCCGAAATGGAACAGGTATAAGTCCTTGACGATATGGAAATTACAGCATTCCACCCGATGGAATCCGCTGCCCCAGCGGAGCGGACGCCCCAGGACGGAAGCCTTGGTGTAGCGTGTGTCCAGGCGGGCATAATGCCGCTGCTCCAGGAACGGGTGGTCTTCCACGATATCGCCCTCTTCTCCAAGCCGCTGGCCCATATCCAGACCCAGGCCGGAAACGGCCGTCCGGACATCCAGGACCGACAGGAACTCCGCGAGTCCCACCCCGAGCTTGGGATCCACAGCCAGCATCTCATCGGCATCGGTGCCGATCACGAGGTCATATCCCGCCTCGAAAAGAACCGCAGCCTCGTCGGAGATCCGGTTGATGCGTCCCTTATCGGCCCGGGCCACGGTACCATCGACACGGTCACAAGGAATGATGTGGGCCTTCGGGCACCAGTCCGGGACAGCCTGGTCACGACCGTCCAGGAGGATGTACAGGTTCTCCTCCCCCAGCTGGGCGCCGTACCAGGACGTCCATTTCCGGAGGTAGAACGCGTCGTTCCGGACCATCGTGATGGCTGCTATCCGTTTCATCTCAAATACTTTGCGGTAAAGGTATCGCCCCGGGCGGCCAGATCCTCGGGCGTTCCCGCGAAGACCACTTCCCCGCCCCGGTCGCCGGCGTCCGGGCCCAGGTCGATGACCCAGTCGGCGCTGCGGATGACATCCAGGTTATGCTCCACCACGATTACCGAATGCCCGCGGGAAAGCAGGGCATCGAAGGCCTTCAGGAGCTTCTCCACATCGTAGAAATGCAGGCCGGTCGTGGGTTCGTCGAACATGAAGAGGATACGGTCCTTCCGCGGCCGGTCGTCGTTACGGCTCAGGCTCAGGAAGTAAGCGAGCTTGATGCGCTGGCTCTCACCGCCGGAAAGGGTACTGGAAGGCTGTCCCAGCTTGATATAGCCCAGGCCCACGTCCACGAGGGGCTGGAGTTCCTCCGCGATGGACTTCGCGAGATCCTCCTTCTGTGCACTGAAGAAGGCGATGGCCTCTTCCACGCTCATATTCAGGATGTCATCGACATTCTTGTCCTTGTAGCGGACTTCCAGGATCTCGGGCTTGAAGCGCTTGCCGCCGCAGGATTCGCACACCATGGTGACATCGGCCATGAACTGCATCCCGATCTTCACGAAGCCGTCGCCCTGGCATTCCGGGCAGCGGCCGCCTTCCTGGTTGAAGGAGAAGAAGGACGGGGTGAAGCCGTTGATCTTCGCGAACTGCTGTTCGCTGAGGAGCTTGCGGATGTCGTCATACACCTTCAGGTAGGTGACGGCATTGGACCGGGAGCTCTTGCCGATGGGGTTCTGGTCCACATATTCCACGCGGGTGATGCGGTCCAGGTTGCCGGAAAGGCCCTTGAAAGTGCCGGGCAGGTCGCCGGTCTCGTTGATGCGTCGATGGAGGGCCGGATACAGGATGTCGCCCACGAGGGAGGACTTGCCGCTGCCGGACACGCCGGTGACGACGGTCAGGGCCCCCAGCGGGAACTGTACGTCGATGTCCTTGAGATTGTTCTGCATCGCCCCGTTCACCGTGATGGAATACTGCCACGGGCGCTTCGTGCGTCGGTACGGTTTCCGCTCGCCGGTGAGGTACTGGAGCGTCAAGGAACGCTTCAATTCCTCGGGCGTAAACTGCTCTGCCACACCCTGGAAAACCACCTCGCCACCATTGACGCCGGCCTTCGGACCCAGGTCGATCAGGAGGTCCGCCGAACGGATGATCTCCGGGTCGTGTTCGACGACGACCACGGTATTACCGATGTCCCGGAGACGCTTCAAGACTGCGATCAGGCGGTCGGTGTCCCGGGGGTGCAGGCCGATGGAAGGCTCGTCCAGGATGTACATCGACCCCACCAGCGAACTGCCGAGGGCCGTCACGAGATTCACCCGCTGGCTCTCACCGCCGGAGAGGGTGTTCATCGTCCGACTGAGGGTGAGGTAGCCCAGACCCACGTCCTGGATGCACCGGAGCCGGTAGATGATCTCTTCGATGGCTTTCCCGGCGACGCCGCGCTCGTACTCCGTAAGTTCCACGCCTTCAAAGAAGGCCAGGAGCTCGTCGATGGTCATCGACAGGAGCTCGTGGATGTTCTTCCCGCCTACGCGAACGTACAGGGCCTCCTTCCGGAGCCGGCTGCCGCCGCAGGCGTGGCAGGTGGTACGGCCGGAGTACCGGCTGAGCATGTATTTGTACTGGATCTTGTAACGGTTCGCATTGACCCATTCGAAGAATTCATCGATGCCCACGATGGCGGTTTCGTCCGTCACACCATTGCTGCGGGAGGTCCAGAGGGTGGTTTTCTGCTTTTCCGTGAGCTTGCAATACGGGACGAACACGGGGATGTCGTACTTTTCCGCGTTCTTAACCACCAGATCCTTGAACCAGCTCATCTTGTCGCCCCGCCAGCAGGCGATGGCGCCGTCGTAGATAGTCTTGGTCTTGTCCGGGACGACGAGGTCCTCGCTGATGCCGATGATCTTTCCCAAGCCGCCACACTCAGGGCAGGCGCCCAGCGGGCTGTTAAAACTGAACAGGTATTCGTCAGGCACGCGGAAGGTCATCCCATCCCGTTCAAACCTGGAACAGAACGTCTTGCGTTCCCCGTCCAGGATGATGGACATATCCCCGTCCCCCTTGTCGAAAGCGCTCTGCACGGAGGACTGCAGCCGGGTCTGGAGGTCCTCGTCGATCTCGCCGCGCGTCTTCGCGCGGTCGACGAGCAGCATCAGGTTTTCCGGATAGTTCCCGTCCATCTGCAGCACATCCTCGATCCGGAGGACTTCCTGGGTGTCCAGATCAAAGAAGCGGCCGTAACCTTCTTCCTTGAGGGCGAGCATCAGTTCCACCTTGTCCGCGCGGTCCTTCCAGCGGATGTCGGAGAGGACATAAACGGTGTGGGCCGCGCCGTCGAAGATGGCCTGGAGGACATCCTGGACGGTATGGGCCTTCACTTCCTCCCCGCTGACCGGGGAATAGGTCCGGCCGATGCGGGCGAAGAGCAGCCGCAAGAAATCGTATATTTCCGTCGTAGTGGCGACGGTGGAGCGGGGATTGCGGATATTGACCTTCTGCTCGATGGCGATGGCCGGGGGGATGCCCTCGATCATCTCCACGTCGGGCTTGGACATCCGGCCGAGGAACTGGCGGGCATAGGAGGAAAGGCTCTCCGCGAAGCGGCGCTGGCCTTCCGCGAACAGCGTGTCGAACGCCAGGGACGACTTTCCGCTCCCGGAAATGCCCGTGACCACCACGAGCCGGTTGCGCGGGATCTCTACCGTAATGTCCTTGAGGTTGTTGACCTTCGCTCTCCGTATGATGATATTCCCTTCTGCTGGCATGTCCGTTCTGATAAGTCTACAAATTTACGGAATTTTTGCGTAATTTTGAGGACGGGAACAACAACTTGCCCGTTTATCTGAATGATCAGACTCATCATACTGGACTTTGACGGGACCCTCGGAGACACGAGGGCCAATATTGTGCTGACGATGCGGATGACGCTGGAGCGGCGGGGCTATGCCATTCCCGACGAGGCGACTATTGCCGCGACCATCGGCGTACCGCTGGAAAAAGGGTTTGAGCAGATGCTTCCGGGCATCTCTCCGGAGGATGTCGCCCTGTGCGCCAAAACCTACCGGGAGATCTTCAAAGCGAACCGGAAAGTGCTCGTTCCCGAATTGTTTCCACATGTGAAAGAAACGCTCGCCACGCTGAAAGATGCTGGGTATGTACTGACCGTGGCATCCTCCCGTAGTTTCAAGTCCCTCAAGGAGTTCTTGAGCGAGATGGGCATCGAACCGTTCATTTCCTATGTCCTCGGTGCCGATTCGGTCACCCACGCCAAACCGCATCCGGAACCCGTTTTGATAACGATGGCCGATATGGGATTCACGGCGGAGGAAACCCTCGTCGTCGGCGATATGCCGGTGGATATCCAGATGGGGAAGGGCGCCGGGGCGCGCACCTGCGCCGTCACGTACGGCAACGCCTCCCGCGAAGAGCTCATCGCGGCCGGAACGGACTATATCATCGACGATTTCTCTGAACTGCTTGACATCGACCTGAAATGAATACGCTTGGCAACCTTTTGTGGCTCCTCCTCGGGGGTATCCTCGTGGCCATCATCTATTTCATCGTGGGCCTGCTGATGTGCATCACCATCATCGGCATACCCTTCGGCATCCAGCTCTTCAAGCTGGGAGGCTACGCGCTGTCCCCTTTCGGGCACGAGCTTGTGGACAGACCCGGCGAGCCGGGCTGCGTGTCGATTGTGATGAACCTGATTTGGATTCTGCTGGGCTGGTGGGAGATCGCCATCATCCACCTGGTGTTCGGACTGATCTTCTGCCTCACATTCGTGGGCATCCCCTTCGGGATCCAGCACTTCCGGATGGGCATCCAGTCCATCTTCCCCTTCGGGAAGGAGGTCCGGGCCAAGCGGTCCTGATTATTTCAGCGGGCGGATCCGCGTCTTGCGGGCGATGATGGAATCGTAACGGTCCAGGACTTCGCCCACCACATCTTCCCAACTGCGAACGATGGTCCGGGAGGCCGTCAGGCCAACACGACGGACCTGCTCTCTGTCGCTGTAAAGGTCACGCAGACGGGCGGCGAAAGCGTCCAGATTGTTCGGAACCAGATAGCCGTTTTCCCCATCCCGCAGAATGGTCGCGGCGGTGGATCCTTCCACCATTACGGCCGGTGTGTGCAGAGCGGCCGCCTCGCGGACGACCAGCGGCGCGTTATCGTAAAGCGAAGGGAACAGGAAGAGGTCCGCGGCCGCGTAATAGCGGGTCACCTTCTCCCTTTCCGTGATCATTCCCGTGAAAGTCACTTTGTCAGAAAGGCCCTTCTGCGCCACCAGATCCTTCATTTCACCGGCGGCGTAGCCGGTTCCCACGAAGAACATCCGGAAAGGAAGGTCCTTGATCTTTTCCAGCGCGTCGATGACAAGACGCACGTTCTTCTGCCAGATATGCTGGCCAACGAACAGGAAAACGAACTCATCCGGGGCGATGCCGAGGGCTTTCCGGGCATCCTCGAAGTAGGAATCGGGATAATTCGCCACCAGGTCGCTTCCGTTGTCCACGACCTCCACATGTCCCTTGAATCCATACTCGCGGATGACTTCCTCCACGGAGGCCTGCGGGACCCAGACCTCATCGGCCCGGTCGAAGAATTCCATCACGATCTTGATGGCCTGGTCGACCACCATATCCGAAGGAATCACTTCGCGGAAATCGTCCTTGAACTTGGAATGGAACGTGGCGACGAGCGGGATGTGCTGCGTCTTCGCCACCTGCAGGGCCATCAGGCCGGCCGAGAAGGGAGAATGCGCATGGACAATCTTGAAACGGCGGCGGTAGAGCTTCGCCCGCAGGAGCGGGTCGATCTGCGCGATACCGGTCACGTACGGGTGCCGGAAAGGGACCGGAACAGAAACATAATCAAGCACTTCGTAGGGATACTGTCCATAATTGGCGCCCAGCTTCTTGGGCGTGATGACGGAAACTCCACCCACTTTCTCCTGGATCCAGTGCGCGTAATTCTCCACGCACACCGCGACTCCGTCCATCACCGGCGGAAAGCTTTCATTGAAAAGACCGACGTTTCGTTCCATAGCTCATCATTCAAGTTTGGGAGTATAAAGTTCGGCTTTTTTGCTTACATTTGCAAGGTTAAATAGTAACCTTAACTTAAGCATGTCACCTGAAACCGCACATGCCATCGACCAGATTCAGGTCAACCTGAACGCCGGTGGAATGAATACCATCAATATCATCCTAGCGTTCGTCATGTTCGGCGTCGCGCTAGGCATCAAGCCCGGCATCTTCGTCGAGGTTTTCAAGAAACCGAAATCCGTCCTGCTGGGCATGCTCTGCCAGCTGATCCTGCTGCCCGCCTTCACCTGCCTGCTGGCCATCCTCCTGAACTGGTGGATCTCGCCGATGATGGGCCTGGGCATGATCCTCGTGGCCTCCTGCCCGGGCGGCAACATCTCCAACTTCATGTCCTCCCTCGCGAAGGCCAATATCGAACTGTCCGTGAGCCTGACGGCCATCTCCACGGCCCTCGCCATCCTGATGACGCCGTTCAATTTCTGGCTCTGGGGCAACGCTTACCTGCATTTCGCACCGGTCGCGCACGAGATTCCCACGCTGGTCATCCCGCTGTGGGACGTGTTCAAGACCATCTTTATCCTGCTGGGCATTCCGCTCACCCTGGGCATCCTCACCTCGCATTTCCTGCCGAAGGTCGCGAACGCCCTCAAGAAGCCCCTGCAGTGGATTTCCCTCGTCTTCTTCATCGCGATGGTCGTCCTGTCCTTCGCGAGCAACATGGACGCGTTCCTGAAGTGTGTCAAGTACATCTTCCTGGTCGTCCTGATCCATAACTTCCTGGCCCTGTGCATCGGCTACGGCATCGGCTCGGCCTTCAAGGTCCCGAAGAAGGACCGCCGCACCCTCACCATCGAGACCGGCATCCAGAACTCCGGGCTAGGCCTCGTGCTCCTGCTGGGCACCTCCCTCTTCGCGGGCTTCCCGCCCCACGGCGGCATGCTCGTCATCACGGCGTGGTGGGGAATCTGGCACATCGTTTCCGGCCTGACCGTCGCCGGTATCTTCAACCGCTGCGATGCATAAGATCTGGGAAAAGGACCTCTTGTACACCATCCTGAGGCCCTATGTCGATGCCTGTACGCGGCACAGCTACAACAAGCCGCAGGTGATCGGGAAACTGCCCGAGGAGGGCGCCGTCATCATCGCCCCGAACCATACCAGCACCCTGATGGACGCGCTGGTGATCCTCCGCACCCGGAAATCGCCGACGGTATTCGGGGCCCGGGCCGATATTTTCGCGAAGCCCGTCGTCGCCCGCATCCTGCGTTTCCTGCGCATCCTGCCGCTGGCCCGTCTCCGCGACGGGAGCCAGAATGTCCTGAAGAACCTGGAAACCTTCGAAGTCATCGACGATGTCCTCGAGAATGGCGTTCCTTTCTGCCTCTTCCCCGAGGGCAAGCACAGGCCCATGCACTCGCTCCTGCCCATCGGCAAGGGCATCGCCCGTATCGCTTTCGCGAGCGCGGCCAAGCGCCAGACCTATGTCGTTCCCACCGGCATCGAACATGGCAGCTTCTTCCGCTACCGTTACCCCTGTACCGTGAAGTTCGGTGAACCCATTGACGTTAACGCCTTCCTGAAGGCCCACGAGGGCTGTTCCGAAGGCGAGACCTTCATGGCTTTCCGGAAAGAACTGGGACGGCAGATCAAGCCCCTGATCACCTATATTCCGGACGATGAGAATTACGAAGCGGCGTGGAGCGCGGTGAAGCCCGTGCGTAAGCCGCAACCGTTGGCCGCAGTGCCTTTAGCGCCCCTTTTCCTCCTTGCCGCGCTGCTGTGCCTGCCGATGTGGGTGACGGCGGAAGTCCTGTGCCGAAAAGCCAAGGACCATGCGTGGAATAACACCATCCGCTACGGCGTCAAACTTCTCCTGACGCCGGTAATGCTGCTGTTCTGGGTACTGGTGATGCCGGGTTGGTGGAAACTCCTCGTCGGCGTGCTGTTCCTCTTCTCTTACAGTTTCTTCTACGACTGGCTCAATCTGACACCTTCTCGAGGAACTGAGGCGGAATGAAGGCCGTGGCCACGGCGATGAAGCCTTCGATCGACACGAGCAGGCGGCGGTCCTTCCGGATGCGCTTGATATAGCCTTCGGCGCCCTTCAGCGGGCCTTCCAGCACGCGTACCTTGTCGCCCTGCTTGTAGCGGGTCAGGTCGTCATCGGCAAAGAATTCGAGGCCGTCGGCACCGGAGGAGCAGACCATCTGGAACATGGCCATCTGCTTGTCGGGGATGGTGGCGTAGCGGTCCCCGTCGGCCATCTTGTATACGAATCCCTTTCCATAAACGGTCTGGACGATCTCCGGGACGGAGCTTTCGGGCGCGCGGACGAAAAGCAGGGAAGAGACCACGGGCTCCCGCTTGTAGATGATGGGGCCCGCCTGGACATACTGGTTGTCGCGCCGGGTGTCGTCCGGGGTGGCCAGGCGGCGGGCGACGCGCATGTGCTCCTCCCCTTTCAGCTGGACCTTCCGGACCGGGATATAGGTCTCCAGGCCCATCTCACCCAGATAGGACTCGATCTCGAAGACCTTGTTGTAAAAGACCTTCAGGGCGTACCAGTTGCTCTTGCTTTCTTCCATGGATGTGCAAAGTTACGGAATTTGGACGAAACGGACAATTTTCTGCCAATTTGGCATAACTTATTGACAATTAGGCAGTTACATCTGCCAAAATGTCCATTTTCGGGCGTTGGTCCCGAGTTTGCCTATACTCCTGTCGAACGCGCTTCGGAAACGGGCGGTTCGAAAAAAGAAGTTAAACATTTAAAGTATAGGAGACTTAAACCATGTTACCTGTTAGACACAACAATGCTTGGATGCCGGACATCTTCAATGATTTCTTCGACACGAACTGGATGGACCGCCCGAAGGCTACCTGCCCGGCCATCAACGTGATTGAAACCCCGGAAGCCTACGAGTTGGAGCTCGCCGCCCCGGGCATGACCAAGGAAGACTTCAACGTCCATCTGGACGAAGAGGGCGACCTCGTGATCAACATGGAAAAGAAGGTGGACAACAAGGAGAAGGAGCACAAGGGCCACTACCTCCGTCGCGAGTTCTCTTACACCAAGTTCCAGCAGACGATGCTCCTCCCCGAGGACGCGAACCGCGAAGACATCGCCGCCAAGGTGGAGCACGGCGTCCTGACCGTGACCATCGCCAAGGTCAAGAAGGTCGAACCCGAAAAGGTCCGCAAGCAAATCGAGGTCCTGTAACACCTCCCTCCTCCCCTGAAAATGATGTCCGGCCGCTGGTCGGACATTTTTTTCAATATTTTCTTTCGAAATATTTGCAGAATCAAAATTAAGTTGTACCTTTGCAATCCCGAACGACAAACTCGGGAGTTCACTGACAAATTGGTGCGGTAGTTCAGTCGGTTTAGAATACCGGCCTGTCACGCCGGGGGTCGCGAGTTCGAGCCTCGTCCGCACCGCAGAAACCACTTTCAGAGCAATCTGGAGGTGGTTTCTTGTTTTATATCCGTTCCGCTGATTTCCTCAGGTTTGCCTTCGCAATTTCCGGCTTCATCGCCTCCTCGAGCGGGAGGTCTTCGGGAGATACTTGAATCAGTTTTGAAAAGTCCTCGGCCGAAAGTGCAGACTCGTTTTCGATACGGCCGGAAACCAAGAATACGGGAATATCTTTCACCCGGCGCAGCACGCCCAGAGCGACTTTTCCGCTCAGGGTCTGGAGGTCGGATTTACCCTCGCCGGTAATCACAAGATCGGCGTCTGAGATTACAGCGTCAAAGCCGGTGAGGTCCAGGATTCTGTCAATGCCAGAGAGGGTCGCGGCGCCGAAGCAGGCCGTGAAGGCGCCTGCGAGGCCGCCGGCGGCACCGGCGCTGGGAAGGGACAGGACATCGACACCTGTTTCGGAAAGCAGCGTTCCCGCAAAAGCCTTCATCCGTTCTTCCAGGATCTCCAGATCCTCCGCGGAAGCGCCTTTCTGGGGTGCGTAGCGCTGCACTGCGCCTTCCGGACCGATGAACGGGATTTCCACGTCGCAGAGCAGTTCGATGGTGCAGTCTTTCATCGCCTCTCGAAGACCGGTGACCTGCAGCATCCCCGCCCCGCCGTCACAAGTTGCCGTCCCGCCCAGGCCGATGACAAAGTGCCGAGCTCCCTCACCGTGAGCGGCCATCAGCAGTTCGCCCACGCCGTAGGTCGATGCAATCAGTGGATTCCGTTCTTCCGGTTCCAGATACTTCAGCCCGCAGGCTTCGGCCACCTCGATGATGGCGGTATCGTCCAGGAGGCCGTAGCGGGCCGTGACCGGCCGGCCGAGCGGGTCGGAGACGACCGCGAGGCGGAATTCGCCGCCGAGGGCGGGCGTGAGGACATCGACAGTCCCCTCTCCCCCGTCGGCAAGCGGAAACTCAACCACCTCCCAGTCCGGATGGAGCCCGCGAAGGGCCGATGCCAAAGTCGATGCCACCTCCTGCGAGGAGAGGCATCCTTTGAACGAATCCGGAGCGACGATGACCTTCATATCCACAAATGTACGAATCTTTTACAGCATTCCCTCCGAAATAAAAAGGGGAATCCTGAATAAAAACCGTATATTAGTAGCGTTAATAACACTAAACCCATGATTAAACGGATTCTCCTGCTGTCATCGGCCGTCCTCGCATCGGTCCTGACCGCCGGTGCGCAGGACAACACCAAGGGCTATTACAAGGATGTCTTCATGGACAGCGGCATCATGCTCACGTCCCGGAGGGACCTTCCTGTGACAGAGCTGCTGGGACTGTCGATGGAAGCCTTCGTGTCCACGCAGCATGCGCCGTCCCCGCCCCAGCATTTCACGTCCGTGGACACCCTCCGGCAAAGAGAGCTGATTTCGGGATCGCCGATGGACGAGAACGGCATCCTCCTGTATCCCGACGGACAGCCGCGCTTCCGGATGATCTACATGAACGGAGGCAAGGCCGCCGGACACGGGCGGTCCCTGGAGGAACGCGGGCGCCAGACCTACCGGGACTTCATCCGGGCGGGCGGCAGTTACCTGGGCTCCTGCGCGGGCGCCTTCGTCGCCAGCCTCGGCTCCCGGAACATCGACGGAGAAATCAGTAACACAAAGACTTACATCGGCCTCTGGCCCGGGCATACGATGAGCACCAAGCTGGAGAAATCCTACACCGCCGTGGACATCGTCCCGGACGGGCCGCTTACCCGGTACTTCGATTTTGACCAGCGGATGCACATCGACAGTATCCGACATAACGGCGGTTGCTTCGCCTATATGGAAACCGCCCCGGAGGGGACCGAAATCCTCGCCACCTTCAACACGAAGGGTCGCGATTTGGAACGGGAATTCAACGGCCACCCCGTTGTCTGGGCCTATAAGGCCTCGCCCGAGGCCGGCCGCGTGGTCCTGTGCGGCTCCCATCCGGAAGAATCCCGTGAGGGAGATATCATGGCCCTGATGGCCGCGATGGTCCGCTACGCCCTCGCAGGCAACGGTGAGCCGGAGCTCAAGGCCGTCCTCACACCCGACATCCCGCGCGAGATGACCGACCGGAAGGATCCCGCCTTCGCCCCCATCGGCGACCGTCAATACCATCATTTCTCGGTCGATGTGCCGAAGGGCGTCAAGACCCTTACCATCGACCTGGAAGGTCTGCCGGGCCAGCGCGACTTCGACCTCCACCTTTTCGCCCGCCGCAACAGTTTTGCCTACGCGGAAGACGCGACCTGGTGCAACATCGGCAAATTGGTGGATAAATCCCTGACGATTCCGGACCCGAAGCCGGGCCGGTACTACATTTCCGTCTTCTGCGCCACCACCGTCACCGCCACCATGGGCCGGTACGGCGTGGAATACAGCGGCCGCACCGATGTCCTGAACGGTGTGCCGTACATCATCCAAGTCAAATTCAAATAGTTATGAAACATACCTTTGCGACAGCGGCCGTCCTCGTCCTTGCCCTGACGGCCTGCGGACCCAAGTGGCAGGAATCAGAGGCGGACGGCTATAGACTCGTCGTCCAGTCGGGCGGCGCCACGCTCGGCTACACCAGCGCACAACTTCTGATCGTGGACGGATTCGCCTTCAAGGACCTGAACCGCAACGGAACCCTGGACCCGTACGAGGACTGGCGCCTTCCCGCCGAGACCCGCGCCAAGGACCTGGCCTCCCAGCTTTCCATCGAGGAGATCGCCGGTCTGATGCTGTACAGCGGTCATCAGGCCGTGCGCGGCCCGGAAATCACCGAACAGCAGCAGAAGTTCCTCACGGAGGACAATCTCCGGGCCGTCCTCGTAACGACGGTGGAGAGCCCCGAAATCGCCGCCCGTTGGAACAACAACGTGCAGGCGCTCACCGAGTCGCTGGGACACGGCATTCCGGCCAACAATTCCTCCGACCCGCGCCATGAAACCGCCGCTACGGCCGAGTTCAACTTGGGCTCCGGCGGGAAGATATCCCTCTGGCCCACCTCCCTCGGCATGGCCGCCACCTTCGACCCGGACCTCGTGGAAAAGTTCGGGCACATCGCCTCCGAAGAATACCGCGCGCTGGGTATCGCCACGGCGCTGAGCCCGCAAATCGACCTGGCCACCGAACCGCGCTGGAGCCGCTTTAACGGCACTTTCGGCGAGAATCCCGCCCTGGACACGGACATGGCTCGCGCCTATGTCGACGGTTTCCAGACGACACCCGGCGCCAAGGACGGATGGGGGTCCCAGAGTGTCAATGCGATGATCAAGCACTGGCCCTCCGGCGGTCCGGAGGAAGGCGGACGGGACGCGCATTTCAACTATGGCAAGTACGCCGTCTATCCCGGCGGACATTTCGAGGACCACCTGAAGGCCTTCACAGAGGGCGCTTTCGATCTGAAGGGCGGCACCGGCAAGGCCGCGGCCGTGATGCCTTATTACACCATCTCCTATGACATCGACCCGTCCGGAGACAATGTGGGCAACAACTTCAGCAAATACATCATCACGGAT
>JAFYTP010000113.1 GCA_017558775.1 Bacteroidales bacterium
CCCGCCGCGCCGACGTGGCCGGCAGCCGCGGCCGCAAGGCCACCCGCCAGGCGATGAAGCGTCTCAAGCTGGCCGGCGACTTCCTCAATAAGAACCTTTACACGGCCTTCTACGAAGAGCTGCATCGGGCACTGATGAGTTTCGTCTCCGACAAGCTCACCATGGACATGGCCGACCAGAGCAAGGAGAATATCGCCGCCGCGCTTTCCGCGCGGGGTGTTCCGGAAGCGACGGTGGCCTCCTTCACCGACCTCCTGGACGCTTGCGAGTATGCCCGCTATGCGCCGGATGCCGGCCACGATGCGATGAACGCCCATTACGAGCAGGCCGTCTCCGTGATCACGGCCATCGATTCCTCCATGAAGAAAGGTGTCTCCGCGGCTCCGGCCGCGACGTTGCTGGCTTTGCTGCTCCTGCTGCCCCTGAGCGCCGGCGCGGCTGAAAGCTATCCCGATTCCCTGTGGAAGGCGGGTGTGGAAGCGTATTCCGCCAGCCAGTGGAGGCAGGCCGTCACCGACTGGTCCGACCTGGCCGCCACCGGTCTCCGCTCCAAGGAACTGTATTACAACCTGGGCAACGCCTATTTCAAGGCGGGGGAGATCGCGCCGGCCATCCTGAACTATGAGCGCGCCCTTCGGCTGGACCCGTCCGATTCCGACGTCCGGTACAACCTGGAATTCGCCCGCGCGCAAACGCAGGACCGCATCGACGAGGTGCCGGAATTCATCCTCAAGACCTGGACCCGGAAACTGAGTTATCTGCTTTCTTCGAATGCATGGGCAGGACTGTCGCTCTTCCTGCTGGCCCTGACGCTGGGCCTTATCCTTCTTTTCCTGCTGGGGCCTACCGTCAACGCCCGACGGGCCGGTTTCTTCACCGGTATCGTCACCCTGCTGCTGACGCTGATGTGCTGGGGCTTCGCCCGCAGCCTGAAATCCGCCGCCGAGCGGCACGATGATGCCATCGTCATGCGCGCCGTATCCTCGGTGACCAGCTCGCCTTCCTCCGACGCCGCCAAGTCTCTGTTCATCCTGCATGAGGGGACGAAGGTGAAGGTCCTCGACGAAGTGTCGGGCTACACGGACATTGAACTTGCCGACGGCCGCCGCGGCTGGATCTCATCGGCAGACATAGAACGAATTTAACACATTAAACACGTTATGAAAAAGATTGTTTTCCTTTTTGCGCTGACCGCCTGCCTCGTGGGCTGCGGCACCTCCAAGTATGTCCGTGAGGATGACGGCATCGACATCGGCTACGGCGTCCAGGACAAGGACCATGTCACCACCGCCGTCTCGAATGTCAAAGTAAAGAAAAACGAGGCGCAGACCTATTCGAACATGTATGACTACCTGCGCGGCCGGGTGCCGGGCGTCCAGGTGACCTCGGACAACCGGATCATCATCCGGGGTATCGGCACGAACTCCGGCAACACCGACCCGCTCATCCTGGTGGACGGCGTGGAAATGACGGACCTGTCGTCCATCGATCCGATGTTCGTCAAGTCCGTGGATGTCATAAAAGATGGCTCCTCGGCCATCTATGGGATGCAAGGAGCCAACGGTGTGATTATTATCAAGACGGTTGAAGCCGGCGGAAATTAATTAATACCGGTTCAACGGACGGCCCGCGGTCATCATGTTGACCTTGCGGAGCACGTCCTTCAATACCTTCTCATGCGCCGCCTGCTCGGCAAGCTGCTCCTCCGTGGGCTCCTTCGCCGTAAGGGCGGCGAAGTGCGTATTGGCGGAAGCGAGGACGGTGTCGATCAGTTCGACGATGTCCAGCATGTCCTTCTCCACGAAACCGCGGGAAGTGATGGCCGGGGTGCCGATGCGAAGACCTGAGGTCTGGAAGGGGCTGCGGCTGTCGAACGGGACCATGTTCTTGTTCACGGTGATGTCGGCCTTCACCAGTTCCTTTTCCGCGACGCGGCCGGTGAGATCCGGGAACTTGGTGCGCAGGTCGATGAGCATCAGGTGGTTGTCGGTACCGCCGGAGATGATCTTGTAGCCGCGGCGGATGAATTCCGCGCACATGGTGGCGGCGTTCGCGATCACCTGCTTCTGATAGTCGACATATTCCGGCTGGGAGGCCTCGTAGAAAGCGACGGCCTTCGCGGCGATGACGTGCTCGAGCGGTCCGCCCTGGACGCCCGGGAACACGCTGGAATTCAGGATGGCGCTCATCTTCTTGAGCTCGCCCTTCGGGGTGGTGAGGCCCCAGGGGTTGTCGAAGTCCTTGCCCATCAGGATGATACCGCCGCGCGGTCCGCGGAGGGTCTTGTGGGTGGTGGAGGTGACGATGTGCGCGTATTTCACCGGGTTCTTCAGGAGACCGGCGGCGATGAGGCCCGCGGTATGGGCCATGTCGATCCAGAGGATGGCGCCCACTTCGTCGGCGATCTTCCGCATCCGCTCGTAGTCCCATTCGCGGGAGTAGGCGGAGGCACCGCCGATGATGAGCTTCGGCTTGCATTCAAGCGCCTTGCGCTCCATTTCGTCATAGTCGACGCAGCCGGTTTCCGGGTTCAGTCCGTAGGCGACCGGGTGGTAGAGGATACCGGAAGCGTTGACGGGGGAGCCGTGGGTGAGGTGTCCGCCCATCGAGAGGTCGAGACCCATGAAGACGTCGCCAGGACGCAGGCAGGCCATCGTCACGGCCATGTTGGCCTGGGCGCCGGAGTGCGGCTGGACGTTGGCGTATTCCGCGTCGTAGAGTTTGCAGAGACGGTCGATGGCGATCTGTTCGATCTGGTCCACCACCTCGCAGCCGCCATAGTAGCGCTTGCCGGGATAGCCCTCAGCGTACTTGTTGGTGCAGATGGAGCCCATGGCAGCCATCACCTGATCGGAGACATAGTTTTCAGAAGCGATAAGTTCGAGGCCGGAAGACTGGCGCTCTTTTTCTTTCTTGATAAGGTCGAAGACCTGCAGATCTTGTTTCATACTAGCGTTTATTGCAAGCGCAAAGATAATCGTTTTTTTCTTAACTTTGTGGGAATGAAAGACAGAAAATTGCTGAACATCGAATTGGGCCGGATTTCCGCGGCTGAGTATAAGGGGCTTCCGTCCTCGGGACTCGTCGTGGTGCTGGATAACATCCGCAGCGCGCACAATGTGGGCAGCGCTTTCCGGACGGCCGATTCCTTCGGCATCGACAAGGTCTTTCCGTGCGGCATCTCCGCCGTCCCGCCGTCCGCCGAAATCCACAAATCGGCCCTCGGCGCCGAGGATTCCGTCCCCTGGGAACACTTCGACGACACCCTGGACGCCGTCGCCGCGCTGCATGCGGAGGGCTACACCGTCGTCGCCGTGGAGCAGACGGTCCACTCGCTCAAGCTCGGCACCTTCCGCCGCGAATCCGGCCGCAAGTACGCCCTCGTCTTCGGCAACGAAGTCTCCGGCGTCCGCCAGGACGTCGTGGACGCCTGCGATTTCTCCTTGGAAATCCCTCAATACGGCACAAAGCATTCCCTCAACGTTTCCGTCTCCATCGGGGTCGTGCTGTGGGACTTTGTCCGTCAATGACCATATAATAGTAACATGCTCAAGATTGGAGACAAGATGCCGTCCTTCGAGGTTTTGGACCAGGACGGGAATACCGTGAAGTCGGAGGACTTCATCGGCAAGGGCCGCAAGACCATCATCTATTTCTACCCGAAGGACAATACGTCGGGTTGCACGGCGGAGGCCTGCTCGTTCCGCGATAATTACGCGGAGCTCACGGCCGCGGGCTACAATGTCGTGGGCGTCAGCAAGGACAGCGCCAAGTCCCATACCGGCTTCCGCGCCAAGTATGAGCTCCCGTTCCGCCTGCTTGCGGACACATCGACACAGATGCTGCAGGACTTCGGCGCCTGGGGTGAGAAGAAGATGTACGGCAAGACCACGATGGGCACGCTCCGCCGCACCTTCATTTTCGACGAGAACGGCACGCTCGAGCGCATCATCGAAAAGGTGGACACGAAGAATGCCGCCGGTCAGATCCTGGAGGGGTAAACGATGAAGAAGATTGCATTTATTCTATTAGGCCTCGCGCTCTGCCTGGAAAGCCTCGCCGGGGGCGTGAAGTCCGGCCCCTGGGTGTCGGAAGCGAGAGACAACCGCGTCACCATCCTTTGGACCAGCGAGGTGCCGGGGATGGCTTATGTCGAGCTGTCCGACGGGACGAAGCTTTGGGAGACATTCGCCGGCCGCCGCGTGTTCCACCGGTTGCATAGCGTGCGCATCGACGGTCTTAAGCCGGGCGAGGTGGTGCGCTATCGCGTGTGCGGGCAGGATATAGAGGATGATTCCAACGCACGCAACCCGAAGTTTGGGGTTGTCTATGAAGGGGAGTGGCACAGTGTCCGCACCTTCGACCCGAAGGCCGCAGAGTGCCGTTTTTCCGTGTTCAACGACATCCACATGCGTGTTCCTCAGTATGAAGCGCTGGCCGCGCAGGTGGATTCCGCATCGACGGATTTCCTGTTCCTGAACGGCGACATCGTGTCGGCCGGGAACTATGACTTGGACACCTATACCCGCTTCACTCTCGACCCGCTGGGAACCCTTCCCGCCGGGCTTCCGGTCCTTTTCGGCCGGGGAAACCACGAGGGCCGCGGCAACAATGTGGAATTGATGGCCGATGTGTTCCCGAACGAGGATCCGGCTCCTTTCTATTACACCTTCCGGCAGGGCCCCGTGGCCTTCATCGTCTTCGACGCCGGGGAAACCGGGACGAACCGGTCCATCCTGTACAGCGGCAAGGACGTGTATGAAGACTATCTGAATGAGCAGATTGAATGGGCCAAACAGGCCATGCAGGAGAAGTCGTTCCGCAAGGCGCCCGTTAAGGTCTGCATCCTGCACGTGCCGATGATCGACCATGAGGACAAGACCGATTTTCTCCTCCAGCGCTGGCTGAACGTCCATATGGTGCCGATGCTGAACAAGGCGGGCATCGACCTGATGATCGGCGCGGACCTCCATGAATTCATGTTCTGCGAGACCGGCACGATGAACAATGCGTTCCCGATCATCGTCAATGATGAGGCTCACCGGCTGGATTTCAACTACTCCAACGGTTACATCACCGTCCGTACCTACCATCCCAAGGGTACGCTGGAATTCGACTACACGTTCAAACCTTAACATATGGAAAATCAGATCATCCAGGCGCTGAAGACGCGCCGGAGCGTCCGGTCCTACAAGCCGGAGCAGATCAGCGACGACGAGCTCAAGACCGTGCTGGAAGCCGGTACCTGGGCCCCGACGGCCAAAGGACTCCAGGACCCCTGGATCGTGGCCATCCAGAATCCCGCTCTCCTGAAGCGGATTTCCCGGATGAACGCCGCGGTGTGGGGGAAAGGGGAGGACATCGACCCGTTCTACGGCGCGCCCACCTTCGTCCTCGTGTTCGGCACGGCGGACTGGGTCAATGCCGTCCCGGACGGTTCGCTCGTCCTCGGCAACATGATGAACGCGGCCCATGCCATCGGCCTGGGCTCCTGCTGGATCAACCGCGAGCGGGAAATGTTCGCCACGGAGGAGGGCAAGGCCCTGATGAAGGAACTCGGTCTTCCCGACGGACTCATCGGCATCGGCGCCCTTTCCCTGGGCTATCCGGCGGCTCCTCCGAAGGACCCGAAGCCCCGGAAAGAGAACTATTACCGCATCGTCAAGTAGCTGTCAGAAGGCCGATTGAATCACTTTTTTTAGCATATCCGCGGATTTTTGTTTAAATTTGCGGGTTAAATTACGTGTTGAGTCAAAGAAAAGAAGTTTAAAGTTAAATAATCAGCGTCATGAAAGAGATTAAAAAGAGAGTCTATCGTTTCGGTGGAAAGACCGCCGAGGGCGATGGAAAAATGCGTGAGCTGCTCGGCGGCAAGGGTGCGAACCTCGCCGAAATGAACCTCCTTGGGATGCCCGTTCCCGCCGGTTTCACCATCACTACCGAGTGCTGCACCGAATACTACCGTCTGGGTGGCGGTTACACCCCCGAGCTCAAGGCTGAGGTCGCGGCCGCCCTCGAGGCCACCGAGAAGATTATGGGCAAGAAGTTCGGCGACGCCAAGGACCCGCTCCTGGTGAGCTGCCGTTCCGGCGCCCGTTCCTCCATGCCGGGCATGATGGACACCATCCTGAACATCGGCCTGTGCTCCAAGACCATCCCGGGCCTCATCGAGAAGACCCAGAACCCCCGTTTCGTTTATGACGCTTACCGCCGTCTCATCATGATGTACTCCGACGTCGTCATGGAGAAGGCCGAGGGCATCGAGCCGGCCGACGGCCAGGGCATCCGCCAGCAGCTGGACCGCATGATGCAGGACGTCAAGGACGCGAAGGGTTACAAGAGCGAC
>JAFYTP010000114.1 GCA_017558775.1 Bacteroidales bacterium
GCCCGATTTCTCCAAGGTCGATGCACACGCAGTCGCCGCGGCCATGGGCCAGGCCTTCTTCTCGCTGTCCCTGGGCGTCGGCACCATCCTGACCTACGCCTCGTATATGCGGAAGGATGAGAACATTCTGGCGTCGGGCGCAGGTACGGCCGTGTCGGATTTGCTGTTCGCCATCATCGCGGGCTTCGCCGTGATGCCGGCCGTCTTTGCCGCGGGCATCGCCCCGGGTGCCGGCCCCGGCCTCGTGTTCGACACGCTCCCTTACATCTTCAACAAGATGGGCGCGAACATCCCCTGGCTCAGCGCGGTAATCGCCATCATCTTCTTCGTGACGATCCTGGTCGCGGCCCTCACATCGGCCATCTCGATGATGGAGGTGGGCGTTGCCTATCTGACGGAGGAAAAGGGCATGCGCCGGCCGACGGCGGTGTTCATCATCACGGCTTTCGCCTGGACCGTGGGCATCCTGTGCAGCCTTTCTTTCGGTCCGTTAGCCGAGGTAAAGATCTTGGGTAACAGCATTTTCGACTTCCTCGACAAACTCTGCTCCGACTGGCTCCTTCCGGCTGGCGGCCTCCTGTTCACGATCTTCGTGGGTTGGAAAATGTCCCGGGCGGAGGTCTATGAAGAGTTCACCAACAACGGCACGCTCAAGGCGAACGTGGCTCTCTTCCGGACGATCTGGTTCCTCCTCCGGTTCGTCGCCCCCGTGGGCATTGTCGTGGTGTTCCTGACGAATCTGCTATTGTAGATTTTCCAGCGCCGCCAGAACGTCCTCTTCAGGGGCGTCTTTCATCATGACGGTCTTGTCCGCGTCCAGCAGATAGATGGACGGGATGCCGCGGACGTTGTAGAGAAGGTCCGTGCGGATGACGTAGTCAGGGTCGAAACCGTTGATCCAGTCCGTGGGATAATCGGCGATGTGGGCCTTCCAGTCCTCGATTTCCTGGTCGATGTACACGTCCACGACCTTCACGCGGCCGCTCTCGACCAGCGCGGAAATCGCCGGGGACGCGCTCATGGCCTTCGTAAACTCCTGACAGGCGTGGCAGCCGGGGTTTGCGAAAATCAGGACCATATATTCCGCCTTGATACCGTAAAGGGTGCGGTGATGCCCGTGTGTGTCGATGAAAGAGAACTCCGTCGCTTTCGTACCGACGCGGTTCCGACTGCAAACGCGCGCCTCCCACTCATAGCCCATCCGATAGCTTTCGTCGATCAACTCCGAACGGCTGAGTCCCTCCGCATACGCCTGGTACAAATCCTCATTCCGGACGGGGGAATTGGGGTCGTACAGGTAATGTTTCGTGAGGCGGCTAAGCTGCTCGAACACATTGGATTCCGGATACTTCCGCTCGAACGATTCGGCCCGGTCGAAGAGCTGGGCGACGGCCTTGCGGCCCGCGTCGTAAGGCAATTGCTTGAGCATCGTCGTGAACAGACCCATCTGGGATTCAACAGCGTCCATCGCGACGCCATTGACCGTCACCGAGTCGCAGGCGTACACCCGGGAGGTGTCCGTAAAACGGTCCCAGAAGTGCTGAACGGCATAAGTGGACCGTTCCTGGGGCTCCGTGTACATCGACGGAATCTCCACCTGGGGGAATTCCCGCTTGGCGGGGGCGGTGGAGACGTTTTTCCCGCTCCGCGGCCCGCAGGCGCAGAGGAGGAACAGGGAGAGGAGTATCAGTGAATGACGCATTTCCATAAATCTAGCTCAGCAAATTTACACAAAAATTGCTAGTTTTGTAGTATGAAGGTGCTCCGCATCCTGCTTCTCGCCGCCGGCCTGCTGGCCGGGACGGCCGCATCGGCCCAGTTCTATCAGAGCGGGACCGATCCCTTCGGCCGTTGGTACACGATGGGCGCGAAGCATTTCCGCGTTGTCTATCCGGAAGGGACGGATTCGCTCGCGCGGGCCTATCTCATCGACCTGGAAAAGTGGCAGCCGACGGTAGGACGCAGCGCCGGAATGGCGCCGGGCAGCCTGCAGTGGGGCCGGACGCCGGTCATCCTGCACCCGCACAACCCCTATTCCAACGGTTCCGTGGCCTGGGCCCCGAAGCAGATGAACCTTTTCACGGTTCCCGAACCCTACGGTTCCCTGCCGATGTCCTGGATGACGCAGCTCACCACCCACGAGTCCCGCCACGTGGCGCAGATGCAGTTCGTCTATCGGCGCCCGTTCAAGTTTATCAACTATCTGGTCGGGGAAATGTTTGCCGGGGTGCTTTCTGCCCTTTACACGCCGCCGGCTTTCCTGGAAGGGGACGCCGTCGTGGCGGAAACGGCCCTGACCGCCTCCGGCCGCGGCCGGAACGCCGATTTCCTGAACTACTATCATCTCGCTTTCGACAACGGCGACTGGCGCGACTGGTACAAATGGGTCAACGGCTCGTACAAGAAAGCCGGCCCGGACTACTACACCGTCGGCTATATGACCATCGCGGGAATGCGGTGCTTCTACGACCAACCCGCTTTCACGGCTGACTATTTCGACTACTTCGCCCGGCGGATCCGTACGAAAGCGCTTCCCATGCAGCATTACATCAAAAAGGTCTCCGGAAAGTCTTTCAAACAAGCCTATCAGGACATTATGGAAGGCTTCCACGAAATGTGGACGGAAGAGGCCGAGGCCCGCGCACCGTTCATGGAGATGGAGCAGGTCACCCGGAAGCACGCCTTCGCGACCGACTACTGGAACGGGTCCTGGGTCGATGACAGCTATTACGCCGTCAAGCAGGGGAAAGACCTCGCGGAGCGGCTCGTCCGCATCGACACGGACGGCGCCGAGCATGATCTCGGGCCGTTCTCCACGCACACCAGTTCCCTCAATCCGGGGGAACACCGCCTGTACTGGAGCGAGACGATTCCCGGACGGCGGTGGACGCTGGACGGGGAATCCGTCATCCGGTATATGGACATGAAAGGGAAGCGGCATGACCTCACGAAGAAAGGCCGGCTGTACAATCCCCAACCAGGTCCGGGCGGGTTGGCCGCCGTGGAATACCCGGTCCGGGGCGGCAGCAACCTCGTGATCCTGAGCGAGGAAGACGGTAAGATCCTCCAGCGGATTCCCGCGCCGGACAGCGTCCAGCTGACGGAACCGGCCTGGCTCGATGAGGACGTCTATTGCCTGGGCGTGGACGACCGCGGCTACAGCATCTGGCGTCTGGACGGGCGCGATTGGACCTGCGTTTTGGAGCCCTCAATCCAGGCGATGGAAAACCTGGAAGCGGAGGATCTCCTCCTGGGTTTCGTCAGCGACCGCACCGGCGTGAAGGAGCTTTACCGGTTCGATCCCGCGACGGGAAAAACCTGGCAGCTGACCAATTCCCGCTACGGCGGCACGGACTATTTCCGGCACGGGGACACCCTGTGGTTCAA
>JAFYTP010000115.1 GCA_017558775.1 Bacteroidales bacterium
GATCCCTGGTCCATGCGGATGAAGGGAATGCCCGTCTTCTTCTCCAGATACTGGGCGACCAGCAGGACCTCACCGATGGTGGCCTGCGACAGGTCCGCGACGCGGGAGGCCACGCGGGCCTCTTCCACCAGGGCTTCACTGAATACCTTCATAGCCTGCGTCGAATGCCTTGAGGTTGTCTTCCACGACCTTGTCTCCCTTGCGGGCGAACACGGTCCGGATGGCCTGCCGGAGATCCTCCGGAGCCAGAATGCCGATATGGCGGGCGGCCATGCCGAGGAGCACCATGTTCGCGCTCCGCGGGGCCATTAGCCCCTTCGCGACCGCGTCGATGTCCATGCGCGTCACCTTCGGGAGCGCGTCCAGTTCCGCGAGCAGCGCCACCTCGTCGGGATAGTTGGGGATATTCACGAAGGGCTTGGAGGAAGTTACAACGGCTCCTTCCGGGCCCAGGTAAGGCAGGTAGCGGAGAGCTTCCATCGGCTCCATCGACAGGATGAGGTCGGCCCCGCCCAGGGGAATCTGGTCACTGAAAATAGGGTCGGTCGAGAGGCGCAGGTCGCTCTGCACGTCTCCGCCCCGCTGGCTCATTCCGTGGACCTCCGCCTGCTTGAGGTGCAGGCCGGCGGCCGTAGCGGCCTCTCCGAGAACCGTGGCGATGGACAGGATCCCCTGTCCGCCTACTCCGGCAAGTTTGATATCTGTCTTCATTGCGCTCTCTTTTGACGGTTTTTCCGGGCCAGGGTCTGCATGCATTCCCGCTGGGGGATGATGACGGAAACGCCCTTGTATTCAATCTCTTCCCGGATGATACGGGTAATCTCTTCCATGTTCTTCGGCAGCGGGACGACCACATGCAGGTGCTCCCGTTCCACGCCGAGGGCGAGGCAGATGGCCTCGAACTTGTGCGTGCCGGCCGAATCCTGGCCGCCGGTCATCGCCGTGGTCAGATTGTCGGAAAGGATGACGGTGATAGCGGCGTTGTCATTGACCGCGTCCAGGAGGCTAGTCATGCCGCTGTGCGTGAAGGTGGAGTCGCCGATGACCGCGATAGCGGGATGGACGCCGGCGTCGGCGGCACCCTTGGCCATCGTGATGGAAGCGCCCATGTCGACGCAACTGTCGATGGCGCGGAACGGCGGCAGCGCGCCCAGCGTGTAACAGCCGATGTCGCCGAACACGCGGGCGGTCGGATACTCCGCAATCACCTGGTTCAACGCCGTATAGACGTCCCGGTGACCGCAACCCTGGCAAAGCTGCGGCGGGCGCGGGGCCAGGTTCACGGCGGGCTGATGGACCTTGCCGGCGGGCAGGCCGAAGGCCGCCGCGACATTGTCCGGATTCAGCTCGCCCGTGCGAGGCAGGCGGCCGTTCAAGCGGCCGGAGACCGGATAATCCACTCCCAGGAGCGCCTTGACCTGCTCTTCCACGAAGGGCTGTCCGTCCTCCACGACGAGGATCTCGTCGGAAGCGGCGGCCAGGGCACGGACCTGGGCGGCAGGCAGCGGATACTGGGAGACTTTCAGCAGCGAAACGCCTTCCGGAAGCACTTCGCGCACATAATTATAGGCGATGCCACAGGCGATGACGCCGAGGCCTTTCCCTTCTTTCAGGATGTTGTGGGAAGAATGTTCTGCCCGGGCCAGCAGGTCCGGCTGCTTGTCGATAAGGGCGGCATACTGCCGACGAGCGTTGCCGGGGAGCAAGACCCACCGGGTGCGTTCCTCGTCCGGAGCCAGCGCATTCTGCGGGCCGGGCTCTCCGACCGCCACCGCGGCCCGGGAATGGGCCAGGCGGGTGACCATCCGCAGGAGGACCGGAAGCCGCACCTCTTCCGACAGGCGGAAGGCCTCGGCCATCAGGTCATAGCACTCCTGCTGGTCGGAAGGCTCCAGGAAGGGGATGAGGGCGAATTTCCCGTAGAAGCGGGAATCCTGCTCATTCTGGGAGGAATGCATCGACGGGTCATCGGCGGCGACCACGACCAGGCCGCCTTTCACGCCGGTGACGCCGGCATTGACGAATGCATCGGCACAGACGTTCATACCTACGTGCTTCATGCACACCAACGCCCGCTTGCCCGCATAGGACATACCCAGGGCGGCCTCCATGGCCGTTTTCTCATTGGTGCACCAACGGCTCCGCACGCCGCGTTCCCGCGCGAGCGGATCGTTCTGGATGAATTCGGTGATCTCGGTGGACGGCGTTCCCGGATAGGCGTACACGCCGGACAGTCCGGCATGCAGGGCTCCCAGCGCAAGCGCTTCGTCCCCGAGCAGCAATTTTTTGACAGTCATTCTTCTGTTAAGTTACTAAACTATACCATTGCAAATATAACCATTTATCTTTAAAAAAACCATTTGGCAAGATTTATGCAGAGATATTGCATATATTCATGATTGCGAATATTAGTAAATTATTGATAATTATTTAGTTAAACCAAAAACGCAAACAAATGAAAAAGTTCTTCATGATGGCCCTGGCCGCCATTTGCACGATTCTCGCCTTCAATTCCTGCGAGACGCTGGACCCTGACAAGGATTTCAGCGGAACGATCTATGGTTTCTGGGTCGTGGACAAACTTGATGTGGACGCCTCCGTGACCGTCAATGGAACCACTACCTCCAACAAGACGACTACGGATTTTACCAACGAGTATTGCAGACTCAACCTCGACACCTCGAACATCGCCACCTTGTGGTTCAACGCAGAGTGGCCGGATATGGAAACCTTCACCTACAATGAGTCCACCAAGCAAATCGAATTCAAGAAAGGACTTGACAAGGGTGACAACGGAAAGGCCATCGTCCTGCTCGGTATTTACGATGTCACGCTGAACGGTGACAACCTGATTCTCAGCCAGCCGGAAGCCTCGATCGGTATTGGAGGCTATGGCGTCAGCGAGCGCGCGACTTACTACCTGCACCGCGCGCCCAAGAGCGAGAAACCCAAGGAAACCAATGAATAATCCTAAAGCGGCTTGAGAATCACTCAGGCCGCTTTTCTTTTCATTTCCTTTTCAAAATAGAGAAACCCTCTGCGGTTTTTTCCCGATTGTTGCTATCTTTGCAGAGAATGGCAACGAAGAAGGTTAACGGTAGTGGTGAGGATTTGCGGGAAGCCCTGAAGGAGCGGATGCTCCGGCTCGACGGAGCGACGGGCACGCAGATCCAGCAGTACTCCCTGACGGAAGACGATTTCCGGCAGGGTGTTTTCGTTGACAGTCCCATCCCCCTGAAAGGCAACAACGAATGCCTGAACCTGACGAGGCCGGATGTCATCGCCGCCGTGCATGCGGCTTATATCGAAGCCGGTGCCGATATCATCGAAACCAATACTTTCAGTGCCAACCGCATCTCCCAGAAGGAGTACGGGCTGGAGGCGAAGGCGCGGGAAATGGCCCTCGCCGGCGCCCGGATCGCCCGGGCCGCCGCCGACAAGGCCGGACGGAAAGTATGGGTGGCCGGAAGCATCGGCCCCACCTCCAAATCCCTGACGCTCGCACCGGACATCAACCGGCCGGCGGAACGGCCGTACAGCTTCGACGAGATGGCGGCCAGCTATTGCGAACAGGTGGAAGCCCTCCTGGAAGGCGGCGTGGACTTGCTGCTCATAGAGACGGCTTTCGACGCCCTCAACGTGAAAGCGGCACTGTATGCCGTACAGACGGTGCAGTGTGGCTTTCCTGTCATCGTATCGGTGAGCGTCAGCGACCGGAGCGGTCGCACTTTGACAGGACAGACGCTGGAGGCGTTTTTCACCGCCGTGCGGCATTATCCGCTGACGGCGTTCGGCGTCAATTGTTCGCTCGGGGCCGATGAGCTGCTTCCGCTGGTCAAGGACGTCGCCGCTTTCAGCGACGTGCCGGTCATCTGCTACCCGAACGCGGGACTGCCGAACGAGCTCGGCGGTTATGACCAGACGCCCGCCGAAATGGCGGAGCAGATGGCCAAGATGGATGGTCTGCTCAACATCGCGGGCGGCTGCTGCGGAACGACGCCCGAGCATATCAAGGCCATTCCGACGCTTTCCACCGCCCCGCTGAAAGAGCCCCATAAGGAGCTGACGGTCAGTGGCCTGGAAGCCTATCTCATCGACACGGTCAAACGGAATTTCACCCTCATCGGCGAACGGACGAACGTGGCCGGTTCCCGGAAGTTCGCCCGCCTGATCGCCTCGGGAGATTATGACACCGCCCTCGAGGTGGCGGCCGACCAGATTGAAGGCGGCGCCAGCGTCATCGACATCAACATGGACGACGCGATGCTGGACGGGCCGGTGGCGATGGAAACCTTCGTCCGCACCCTCCAGAACGACCCGGCCGTGGCAAAAGCCGCGCTGATGATCGACTCCTCGCACTGGGAGTGCATCCTCGCGGGCCTGAAGAACGCCCAGGGCAAATGTATCGTAAACTCCATCAGCCTGAAGGACGGGGAACAGCGGTTTCTGGAAAAGGCCGCGGAAATCCACCGGCTGGGCGCCGCGATGGTCGTGATGGCCTTCGACGAAGAGGGCCAGGCGACCTCCTACGAAAAGAAAATCGCCGTCTCGGAGCGGGCCTACCGCCTCCTGACCGGCATCGGCATACCCCCTGAAGACATCATCTTTGATGTCAATGTCCTCTCCATCGGCACGGGCATTCCTGAACACGACCGCTATGGCATCGACTTCATCGAAGCTGTCCGGTGGATCAAGCAGAACCTGCCCGGAGCCTATACCTCCGGCGGTATCTCCAACCTCTCCTTCGCCTTCCGGGGTAACAACCCGGTGCGCAGCGCGATGCACGCGGTCTTCCTGTACCACGCCATCCGCGCGGGCCTGGACATGGCCATTGTCAATCCCGGCATGGTCCTCCAGTACGACGACATCGAACCGGAACTCCGCACCGCGGTCGAGGACCTCATCCTCTGCCGTACGCCCGAGGCCTCGGAAAGGCTGATCGCCTTGGCGGCGACGCTGGTCGCAAAAAGTGACGCGCCTGTCACTCCGAGCGAAGCGAAGGCGTCTCTTTCTCCCGAGGAATCGATTCAGCAGGCCCTGATCACCGGAAAGACCGAGCATCTTTCCGAGTATGTGACCGCTTGTCTGGAGAAGCTCGGATCGGCCGTGCAGGTCATTGAGGGACCGTTGATGGCGGGGATGGAGGAGGTCGGACGCCGGTTCGGAGCGGGCAAGATGTTCCTGCCGCAGGTGGTGAAATCGGCCAAGGTCATGAAGGACGCCGTCGCCATCCTGGAGCCGTATATGGACGCCGGAGAGCAGGCGACGCAGCGCCCGATCGTCATTCACGCGACGGTCAAGGGAGATGTCCATGATATCGGCAAGAACATCGCCGGTATCGTCCTGCGGTGCAATGGGTTCGATGTCATCGACCTGGGCGTGATGGTGGACAAGGAAACCATCCTGGAGGCCGCTGAGAAGCATCATGCCGCCATGATTGGCGTGAGCGGACTGATCACTCCTTCCCTCTTCCAGATGGAGGAGTTGTGCCGCGAAATGAAGGCGCGAGGGTTGGATACTCCCCTTTTTATCGGCGGTGCCACTACTTCCGCCCTGCATACGGCGGTCAAGTTGGCCCCGCTGTACGACCATGTCTTTTACGCGCCGGATGCCTCCGCGGGAGCTGTCCTGGCGAAGAAATGCATCCGCGACCGGGCTGCGTTCGAGGCCGCCCAGCACGAAGAGCAAGAGAAGATCCGTGCCATGCACGAAGGGCGCGCCAGGAAGCCGGCCGAGCCTTCGGAAGGTTTCGCGCCCGACAGTTATATCCGGACGGTTCCCGAGGACCTTCCCCTTACAGAACTCCCTCTGGAAGAACTAGTTCCGTTGTTCGACTGGTCGATGTTCCGTGCCGTCTGGGGCGTCAAGGAATCACCAGAGCTCACCGCGGAAGGAAAGGCCGTGCTGGACCGGATGGTCCGGAACCGGTCCGTCTCCGTCCGCATCGCCGCTCGTTTCTTCGCCGCCCGCCGGGACGGTGACACCATCGACCTGGGCGACATCCGGCTGCCGATGCTCCGGCAGGAAGAGGCCCCCGGCCGTTCCCTCGCCGATTTCGTTCCTGCCGATGGTACCGGGCCTTTCGGCCTCTTCGCCATCAGTGTCCACGGCCACGGGCATCCGGAAGGCTGCACCTGCGAAGCGTGCCGGAACGACTATGACAGCATGATGGAACGGGCCGTGCGGGTGACGCTCGCCGAGGCCGCCTCCACCTGGCTGGACAAGCGGCTGTCCGACCGCCTTCCCGAAGGCGTCCGCGTTACCAAACCGGCCGCAGGCTACGCTTCCTGCCCGGATCACAGTCTCAAGCGCGACATCCTCCGCCTGCTGCCGGAGGGGCTTGACATCACCCTCACCGAAAGCTGCGCGATGCAGCCCGACGCGGCCATCTGCGGCTTCGTCGTCCTCCACCCCGAGGCCGGCTATCCGGAAATCCGCCACATCGGCCCTAAACAATACGAACTTTACACCAACGCCCGCGGCTTCTCCCCCGAAGAGGCCAAGGCTTTCCTCTCCCATCTGCTATGAGAATCACCGACTTGCTGAATACCAGCCATCCTTTCCCTTCCCTGGAAATCGTTCCGCCCCTCAGCGGCATCTCCAAGGACGAACTGCTGGAGAACATCGCTCCCCTGATGGAGTTCAAGCCCCGCTATATCAACGTCACGACTCACCGCGACGAGGTCCGCTTCGACCCGCAGCCCGACGGGACTTTCGTCCGCAAAATCGTCCGCAGCCGGGTCTCCCCCGTCGCTGTCTGCGGCAGCATCCAGGGACGCTACGACGTGGAAGTCGTGCCCCACATCATCTGCGCGGGCCATACGGCGGCCGAAATCGAGTGGCTGGTGCAGGATTTCCATTACATGGGCATCGACAATATCATGGCCTTGCGGGGTGATTCCCTCTCCGGCGAGAAGCGCTTCACGCCCGCTCCGGGTGGTTTCGCGCACGCCGACGAGATGGTCCGCGCCATCCGGGCGCTGGAGGGCGGCGACCGCCTTTGCATCGGCGTGGGCGGCTATCCGGAGAAGCATTTCGAGGCCGCCAACATGGAGACTGACATCGCCTATCTCAAGCAGAAGGTCGATGCGGGCGCGGACCTGATCATCACGCAGATGTTCTATGACAACGCGGTCTTCTTCCGCTTCGTGGACCGCTGCCGGAACGCGGGCATCAATGTGCCGATCATCCCTGGCCTGAAGCCCCTTTCCACGGCCCGCCAGCTCGAGCTCATCCCGGAATCCTTCTCCATCGACGTTCCCGTGGGACTCACCGAGGAAGTCCGGAAGGCCGGCGGCGACAAGGAGGCCGTCCGCCGCATCGGCATCGAGTGGTGCACCGCCCAGTGCCGGGAGCTCCTGTACGAAGGCGTCCCCGCCGTGCACTTCTACACGATGGGCAAGGCCACGAACGTCGTGGAGGTCCTGCGGAACTGCTTCTAGCGCACGCACGCGCGCGAATTTCCTTTTCTCGTAAATTAGCCGTACCTTTGCATGTTTTTTTAACGACTGTTTACGAGTATATGCATAGGATATTCCTTCCGCTTTATCACTTCTTTCAGCGTCACAAGGGGGCGCTGTATCTTTTGTTGGCGGGCAGTTTCATCCTTTTCCTGATATTTGGACTTCAACTGCGCTATGAGGAGGACATCGTCAAGCTCCTCCCCCGTTCCAGCACGGACAATGAACTGGCTTTCAGCGACATCGGCCTGAAGGACAAGGTTTTCATCCAGGTCACTTCCGCCGATCCCGAGAACCCGCTGGAGCCCGCCGAACTGGGCGCCTGCATGGACGAATATTGCGAAGCCCTGCTCCAGAAGGACACGGCCGGCCGGTACATCGGCGGCATCCTGAGCGCCATCGACATGGGCACCATGCTGGGGGCGATGGACTATGGGTTCGAGCATCTTCCCGTTTTCATCGACACATCCCTCTATGCCGCATTCACCGCGGCGATGGAGCCGGAGGCCGTGGAGGCTGCGATGCGGGAGAACCTGGAACTGCTGGAGGCGGACGAAACCGGGGAGGTCACCCAGTTCGTCACCATGGACCCGCTGGGACTCCGGAACATCTTCCTGAAGGTGCTGATGCCGGAGGACGGCAGTTCCACGGGCGGTTTCACCATCGAGGAAGGCCATTTCTTCTGCCCGGACAAGACCGTGGCCCTGGCCTTCCTGGACCCGAGTTTCCCGACGCTCGACTCCGGCGCGTCCCGGCGTTTCTACAAACTGCTGAGCCAGGAACGGAAAGCCTTTGAGGCGACGCATCCCGAGGCCCGCGTCCTCGTGCACGGCACCCCGCTGGGCAGCGTTTCCAACGCCAGCACCATCTCCAAGGACCTGGTCCTGACGGTGGGCATTTCCCTGCTGGTCATCCTGGTCATCCTCCTGCTCAGTTTCCACTCCTGGTCCTTCATCTGGCAGCAGATCGCGCCTGTCGTCTACGGCACATTCTTCTCCCTCGCCTGCATGTACTGGGTCAAGGGCTATATGTCCCTGATGGCCCTCGGACTTGGCGCCATCGTGCTGGGCGTCGCCATCAGCTACTGCCTGCATGTGGTCATCCACCACTATTATGTGGGCGACGTGCAGATGATGCTCCGGGAGGAATCCACGCCCGTCACCCTGGGCTGCATCACCACCGTGGGCGCTTTCCTGGGCCTGATGTTTACGGAGAGCGAACTCCTGCGGGACTTCGGTCTCTTCGCTACTTTTGCCCTCCTCGGCAACACCTTCTTCGCCCTGTTCTTCCTGCCCCATTTCATGAAGCCGGAGCAGGTCAAGTTCAAGCGGTACAAGGGATTCCACATCATCGACCGGGTCAATGACCTCCCGTGGGACCGCAACCGCTGGGTGCTCGTCGTGATGGGCGCAATCATCGTCGCCGGTATCGCCCTGAGCCACCGCGTAAAGTTCGACAGCGACCTGCGGAACCTCGACTATGACGATCCCCTCCTGACCGAGAGCCAGGACCTGTACAACAGCAAGAACGCATCGGGGTACATGAACCTGTACTTCGCCGCTTACGACGAAGACCTGGACCAGGCGCTCGAATACAACAAGGTCCTCACCGCCAAGCTGGACTCCCTTTCGGAGGTCGGCCTGGTGAAGGGTTACTCCCCGCTCGCATCCCTGCTGTTCCAGTCCCAGAAGGACCAGGAGACGCGGATCGCCGCGTGGAATGCCTATTGGACGCCGGAACGGAAGGCGCAGGCCTGGCAGGAAATCTCCGCCGCGGCCCGTCAGAACGGACTTGAGCCGTCCGTCTTCCTCCCCTTCCAGGCCCTCCTGAACGCGAAATACGAGCCCGGAGACCTGTACGAGGCCGATGTCTTCCCGAAGGAGCTGGTCAATAACTACATCGAACTGCAGGAAAGCGGACGGTATATGGTATTCACCAACGTCGCCTTCCGCGCGGAAGACACCGACGCGGTGACCGACCCCCTCGTCTCCGGCCCGAACGCCCTCGTCGTGGAGCCGTTCTACTACTGCCGGGACATGGTTGAAATCGTCCATGACGACTTCAACACCACTCAGTGGATCTCCTCCTTGTTCGTGTTCCTGGTGCTCCTGTTCGCCTTCCGGAACATCGTCACGGCCCTCATCGCCTTCCTGCCGATGTTCCTGAGCTGGCACGTCCTGCAGGGGCTGATGGCCCTCCTGGGGCTGGAATTCAACCTGATCAACATCGTCATCTCCACCTTCGTGTTCGGCATCGGGGTGGACTACAGCATATTCGTGATGGAGGGGCTGTTGAAGGAAGCCCGGACCGGGCAGCGGGAGATGCTGGCCTTCCACAAGGTGGCCATCGTGTTCTCCGCCCTCGTGCTGGCGATCGTCGTGGTGTCGCTCGTGTTCGCCCGGCATCCGGCCATCCGGTCCATCGGCATCATCACCCTCATCGGCATGGCCACCACCATCCTCCTCACCTATTCTCTCGAACCTTTCATCTTCCGGCAGCTTCTCAAATGGAACTGGTACCGGAAGAGCATCCGCGCATAAGATGGAACGCATCGACGCAAACCTCTACTTGAACCTTATCCGCGGCGGCGCCGCGGCGCTGGCCGCCCACAGGCAGGCCGTGAACGACCTCAACGTCTTCCCCATCCCTGACGGGGACACGGGAGACAATATGTATATGACTATCCAGGCAGGCTGCGGGGCCGAAGGCTCCACCCTGCCCGAAATGGCGAAATCCGTGTCCGCCGGGATGCTGATGGGCGCCCGGGGCAACTCCGGCGTCATCCTTTCCCGTATCTTTGCCGGCATCGCCAAGGGCCTCGAAGGCGTCAAGGAAGCCGACGTGAATGCTTTCTCCCAGGCCATGCTGGCCGGTGTCGAAGAATCCTACCACGCCGTTTCCGAGCCCGTCGAGGGCACTATCCTGACCGTGTTCCGGGAAGGAGCGCAGGCCGCCGCTGAGAGCAAGAACCTCAAAGAATACTTCGACCACTTGGTCTCCGCGATGAACCTGTCGCTCCAGCATACTCCGGAGCTCCTGGACGTCCTCAAGAAAGCGGGCGTCGTGGACAGCGGCGGCGCGGGCCTGCTGTATATCGCGGAAGGGGTTCGGGACGCTATGAACGGGAAAGTCCCAGTCGCTGACAGCGACAGCATCACGACTATCCCTGCCGCCAAGCAGGTGGACCTCAACGCCTTCACCGAGGACAGTGTTTTGGAATTCGGCTACTGCACGGAGTTCCTCCTGCGGCTGCAGCGTTCCAAAGTGGACCTTGACACCTTCGACGAGAAGGTCCTTTCCGAGTGGCTGGCGCAGAACGGCGAGTCGCTCGTGTTCTTCCGCGACGGCTCCATCATCAAGGTCCATGTCCATACACGCACGCCGGGCGAAATCCTGAACCATTGCCAGCAGTACGGCGAGTTCCTCACCATCAAGGTGGAGAACATGACGCTGCAGCACCACGAGAACCACATGGACGAGCGCTTCAAGCGGGGCCGCAAGGCCTTCGGCGTCGTGTCGGTCGCTTCGGGCGCCGGCCTCGTGGACACCTTCAAGGAACTGGGTGCCGATGTCGTCATCGAAGGCGGCCAGACGATGAATCCGCCCGTGGAACGCTTCATCCAGGCCTTCGACGAGGTCAATGCGGACACCGTCTTCGTCTTCCCGAACAATTCCAACATCCTCCTGACGGCCCGTCAGGCCGCGCAGTTGTATGACAAGGCCGATATCCGCGTCATCCCTTGCAAGACCCTGGGCGAAGGATACTACGCCCTCGCGAACCTGGACACGGAAGCCGGTGACGCCGACGCCCTGGAAGCCGCGCTTGCCGAGGCCGCGGGCGAGGTGGTCACGGGGCTGGTTTCCCGCGCCATCCGCGACAGCGGCGATGTCAAGGAAGGCGATTTCATCGGCATTTCCGGCAAAGACATCCTCGCCTCGGGCGGGACGCCGGAAAGTGCGACCCTGGCCCTTGCGGACACCCTGGGCGCCGGTTCCAAGGACGTCATCCTCGTTTTCGCCGGTGCCGATGCGGTCGATGCCACGAAGCTTCAGGCGGACCTCGAGGCCAAGTTTCCGCGCGCCGAAGTGATCCTGCAGTCCGGCGGACAGCCGGTCTACGAATACATCCTTGTACTGTTCTAAAACCCTATACCAAACATGCTTAGACTCTTTACCGACACCGACACCGACATCACGCCCGCCGTCGCCGCTGAATATGGCTACCGCCTGATCAGCATGCCGTACAGTGTGGACGCGAAGACGGTGTATCCGTATGTGGACTTCGACGAGTTCGAGTCCCGGAAGTTCTACGACCTCCTCCGGAGCGGCGTCCTCCCGACCACCAGCGCCATTTCCAAAGAGCGCTATATCGAATATTTCGAGCCGGAATTCGCCGCCGGGAACGACATCCTGTATGTCCATTTCTCCCGCGCGATGACCGCCACTTTCAATGCGATGGATGAGGCCGTGGCCGAACTCAAGGCGAAGTATCCCGGACGGAACTTCTACGAGATCGACACCAAAGGCATCACCACCATCAGCTATACCATCGTCCGCGAAGTGGGCGATCTCCTCAAGGCCGGCAAGAGCCTGGAGGAAGTCCTGGAATGGGCGAAGACCGAGGTGGACAAGTTCGCGATGTATTTCTTCGCCGACGACCTCAAGTTCTTCCGCCGCAGCGGCCGCGTGAGCGGACTCGCCGCCACGATGGGCACGCTCATCGGCATCCGGCCCATCATCTACATGAGCCAGGAGGGCAAGATGGTCTCCTGCGGCAAGGAGAAAGGCCGTGTCAAGGCGATGGAGCATCTCGTACAGCAGGTCGCCGACCTGGGCGAGGATTTCAAGTCCCACCGCTTCGTCATCGGCCATACCGACGCGCCGGAGCTCGCCGAGGAAGTGGGCAAGATGATCCGAGAGCGCTTCGGGGACGATTTCCCCATCGAATATGTCGTCGCCAACCCGACGGCCGGCAGCCACGCCGGTCCCAACGGGGTGGGCGTCTGTTTCCACGCCAAACACAGATAGTATGATTACGGTCCGGGAAGTTAAGACAAGGAAGGAGCAGAAGGCGTTCCTGGATTTTCCGCTGGACCTGTACGCGGGAAATCCCTGTTTCGTCCCCCCGCTCTATATGGACGAGAAGAAGATCTTCCGTCCCGACTACGTGTATAACGACTGCTGCGACGCCGCGTATTTCCTCGCTTACAAGGACGGGGTCGTGGCCGGACGTATCCAGGGCATCATCCAAAGGGCCGCGAACGAGAAGAACGGCGAAAAGCGCGCCCGCTTCTGCCGGTTCGATGCCATCGATGATTTCGAAGTCTCCAAGGCCCTGTTCGACGCCGCTGAAAAGTGGGCGCTGGAAAAGGGAATGGACACGGTCTGCGGACCGCTGGGATTCTCCGATCTCGAGCGCGAAGGCCTTCTGATTGAGGGCTTTGACCAGCAAGCCACCTTCGAGGAAAACTACAACGCGCCCTATTACGGCGAGCACATCGAGAGGCTGGGCTATGTGAAGGAAGTGGACTGGCTCGGATCTCGCCTGTACGGGGCCGACAGCCCGGAGACGATGGAAGAGATGGAGCAGCTCTCCAACTTCATCTTCCGTCGCTACAAGCTCCATCTGGGGCCTTGCAAGAACGCAAAGGATTTCATCAAGCGGTATGCCGATGGCATCTTCACCCTGCTGGACAAGTCCTATGAAGGACTGTACGGGACCGTTCCCTTCACGGAGGGGATGAAGAAGCTGATGATTGACAACTTCACGCTCGTCATCGACCCGAAGTATGTTGCCGTCGTCCTGGACGAGAACGAGAAGGTGGTGTGCTTCGGCCTCGCCTTCCCCGCTCTCGCACCGGCCCTGGCCGGAGGCCGTGGCAAGCTCACGCCGCTTACCGCCATCCGCCTGCTGAAGGCCCTGAAGAAGCCCGATGCCATCGACCTTTGCCTGGTCGGTGTCGAACCCGAATACCTGAACCGGGGCGTTTCCGCGGTCTTTTCCGTGGCCATCATGAAGATGCTCCGCGACAATCCGGAGATCCGTTTCGCAGACACGAACCTGAACCTGGAAAACAACTTCGCTATCCTCAACCAATGGCGCCGTTTCAAGCGGGAACAGGTGAAGCGCTATAGGTCCTATGTAAAGAAACTCGTATGATCAAGCTCCTGATAGACTGCTTCGGCGGCGACCATTCCCCGCAGGCGCCCGTGGAAGGCGCCCTTGCCGCCCTCGCCAAGAATCCCGACCTGCACCTCATCCTCACCGGTGACGAGGCCATTCTGCGGAAAGAGCTGGAGGGCAAGGCCTATGACGCCGCCCGCCTGGAGATTGTCCATGCCCCCGAGGTCATCGGCTGCGACGAAAAGCCCACCGACGTGGTGCGGCTCAAGCGCAACAGCTCGATGATGAAGGCCATCATGATGCTCCGGGACGAGGACGATATCGCCGGCATGGTGTCCACCGGTTCCACCGGCGCCCTGGTGACGGGCGCGCTGGTGCGCCTGGGCCGCATCCGCGGCATCATCCGCCCGGCCTTCTGCCCCCTCCTCCCGACCATGGACGGCGGCATCGTGGGCATCTGCGACAGCGGAGCCAACGTGGAAGTGACACCCGCCCACCTGCGCCAGTTCGCCATCATGGCGAGCCTGTATATGCAGGAAGTGTACGGCGTGAAAAACCCGCGTACAGCGCTGTTGAACGTGGGAAAGGAAGCCGAGAAAGGCGATGACCTGCGGAAGGAGACCTACCAGCTACTGCAGGAAACCGACTGCGTGAACTTCGTCGGAAACATGGAAAGCCGTGACCTCCTGTCCGGTTCCTACGACGTGGTGGTGGCCGACGGTTTCTCCGGAAACGTCCTCGTCAAGACGACGGAAGGGACGGCGCTGGAGCTCCTCAAGAAACTCAAGAAAGATATTTACTCCCGCACCCTGTACAAGCTGGGTGCCCTCCTGATGAAACGGATGTTCCAGGAGGAGAAGGAATTCATGAATTACCAGAATTACGGCGGCAGCGTTCTCCTCGGGACCTCCAAGGTGGTGGTCAAGGGACACGGCAGCAGCAAGGCCGTGGCCGTGGAGAAGTGCATCGAACAGGCCTACCGGATGGAGGTCAGCCACCTCTCCGGAAAGATCGAAGAAGCGGTCGCCTGCTATGAACACTACGAAGACTGATGGAAAATATGTTTGAAAAAGTCCAGGCCATCCTGGCCAAGCAACTGCGGGTGGACGCCGCGAAAGTCACGTTGGATGCCCAGATCAAGAAGGACCTGGGCGCCGATTCCCTGGACATCCTCCAGCTCCTGATGCGGATCGAGGACCAGTACGGGATCGTCATCCCGGACAAGGCCCTCGCCACTTTCACGACCGTCTCGGACGTCGTGAACTACCTGGAACAGGAAGGAACCCAGCTCTAGTACTTGAACGTGTACTCGGTCTCGATGCCCGAGAACTCGTCCAGGAGCATCCGGACGGGAAGTCCTTTCTTGTTATAGTCGATGATGATCTTGGCGTAACCGCTGGTCTGCACCTGCTTCGCCATCATCGCCACCCTTTTCACGTCACCCTTGTCCTCGACGATAAGGGTGGCGTCGTTTTCAGCGGCCGCCTTCTCGTAGTTGCCGTTGATGCAGTCCAGCAGGGTGTTGCGCATCTTGCGCATCCGGGCGTTCTTGCTGGTGTCGATGGTCATGACCTTGCCCTTGACACAGGTCTTCAGCTGGTTGCCGTCGATGATGAGATACTCCCCTTCCGGAACTTCGTAGGTCATCGTCAACTTGTCCGGAGCGGTGAACTGGACGGTGCCGTTGCCGGGGACGACCTTTTTCGTGGCCTTGATGGTCTTTTTCTGGACGAAGGTGCAATTCATCTGCTGGGCGGCGGCGGTGAAACCGAAGACGAGCAGGGACAGGAGGATCAGTATCTTTTTCATTTTCTTTCTTTCAAACGGGCTGCAAAGATACAAAGATTGTTCCGAAATAATGTATATATTTGCAGAAATAAGGTGTTTCCGCTAGGCTATGAAACAGACCGAAAAAATCTTCAAGTACGCCCTCGGCAAGGGACGGAACCTCAAGAACAGCCTCTGGATCGCGGGCTGCTTCCTGCTCATCGGGGTGAACATTTGTTTCTTCCTGTTCTTCCCGCACCTGCTCTCCAAAGTAGCCATCGTCCTGTCCAACGTCATCACCCTCATCCTGACCTTCCTGGCCTTCAAGCCGCTGAACAACTGGTTGCAGGCCAGCCTGATGGAGCGTCAGCAGGCGCTCATCGAGAAGATGGAGAAGGACCGGGAGCTGGAGCGGAAAGTGGAGGCCCTGGAGCAGGAGAACCGCACCCTGACCGACAAGCTGGACACCCGCACGCAGACGGGCGCCCTTCCCGCCCAGCTGGACTACACCTTCAAGGTGGAGCAGATGGAGTACGCGAAGCAGGGGTATGTCGTCAAGGAGGAAGAGGTCGACGCCCTCGACCGGGAGAAGTTCAACATCCCCGACCGGAAGTTCTTCGAGACCATCCTGGAAGACTCCCTCCTCAAGGAAGCATCGATCCGGAAGATCCTGTATATCCACAAGTACTACTACAAGGTGTCCCTGGGCATCGACTTCCGGAAGATGATGTATTCCGTCGATGACGGCCGCGTCCTGTTCTACGGCGTCCGGTTCGAGAAACTGCACGACATCTCCAGCGAGATGCAGCCGGAAAGCGGCGACATCGACCGTTGCGAAATCCTCAAGATCTCCGGCGACAAGGCCGAAATCCGCCAGGACAAGGAATACGACGGCCTCAAGGCCCAGTACCGCCAGGCCCAGGCCGAGGAGGTGAAGACCGGCATGGAGGAAGAGGTCGGCGCCCTGTGCAACCAATATACCGCCGCCCTGCACGACAGTATCCGCAGCCGCTTCGGCGACCGGGTGGACTTTGTCGATTCCATCGAGGCCTACCGCGACAAGAACTGGTACGCCCTCAAGGGCAGCACCGATCCGACCGTCCAGGAGATCGCCGGCAATCTGCTCATGCTTACCACCGTGATGAACAAGACGCAGGCGATCGGCGAGGAAATCAGCGAGCACCTGCTGGCGGAATAGTGTTTTTTGCAAAGATTTGTACGGGAGAGAAAAGGATTCCCGCACGCCCGGAGTATCTTTGCGGAAACACATTCACGCAATGAAACGCATTATCCTTCTCGCAGCCCTCTGCTGCGCCCTGCCCCTGTCCGCGCAATGGATGCGCCGGACCACTCCCAACGATACGCTCCAGTCCACCCGCGTCCTGCCGGACGGGAAGGTGCTCTTCCAGATCTATGCGCCGGAAGCATCGACCGTATCCGTCTCCGGCGACCTGCCGTGGGATAAGCCCGTCAAGTTCGAAAAGGCCGAAAACGGCGTCTGGAAGGGCGTCTGCGAAGGCTTGGACAAGGGTTTGTTCCGCTATAACTTCACCGTGGACGGCGTGCGGGTGCAGGATCCGAAGGCTCCCCTCTCCGCCGAGCAGTCTTCCCTCCTGACTGTCGGGGAAGGCTATGTGAAGGACGTCCCGCACGGGGCCGTGGCCCAGCGTTTCTATTGGTCCAAAACCTTGGGCGAGATGCGCCGCATGCATGTTTGGACGCCGGCCGGTTATGAGAAGTCGAAGGACAAGCTCCCGGTCCTGTATCTGGTCCATGGCGGCGGTGACAACGACGCCTCCTGGCCCGGCGTGGGCGCCGCAGGCTGGATCCTGGACAACCTCCTCGCCGAGGGCAAGATCGTTCCGATGGTCGTCGTGATGCCCAACGGCACCATCAACGTGCCCAACGAGGTTCCTCCGTTCGCCGAGGACATGGTCACCTCCATCATTCCCTTCATCGAGGCCAACTACAACGTGAAGACCGATGCTGCCAACCGCGCGATGGCCGGTCTGTCGATGGGCGGCATGGAGACGATCGAGGTCTGTTTCAACCACCCGGAGATGTTCACCTATGTGTGGGTGCTCAGCGCCTCCTTCGCCCCCGGACAGGATCCCGCCGTGGAATCCGCCCGCCTGAAAGTCAAGGAGAACGCCGCCAAGATGAACAAGCAGTTCAAGAAGATGGTCTTCACCCAGGGCGGTCCGACGGACATCGCCTACCAGAACAGCAAGAACACCCGCGTCCAGCTGGACAAGGACGGCCTGAAGTACGAATACATGGAGAACGCCCAGGCCGGCCATAGCTGGACCACCTGGCGCGCCGACCTCGAAACCTTGGCTCCGACCCTGTTCAGGTAGTTGGATATCTGACTGAAAATAGCTAACTTACCGCCATCAAAACACTTTTTTATGAAAAGATCCTTGATGGCGGGGTTCGCTGTTGCAGCGATTGCCTCCCTCTTTTTTCAGGCCCAGGCCGGCGCGACCAAGTACAAGAGCGTCCAAGTAATCGACAAGGAAACCCTCGTGGTCCGTTTCCAGGACGGTGACATCCGCTACCGGGACGACGGTACCGGAAAGAGCGCCTATCTCGGGCATTCCTTCGCTGAAGGAGACGACACCCTACTCGTCTTCCTCCCCCGGCTGAATCCGGAGGCGACCGGATGGACCGTCACATCCGTCGATGACCCCGTTTTCGGGACTGTCCAGGTGACTCCGTTCCGGAAGTCCAAACCGATGTACACGGACAACACCCTCACCAGCGAGTGCGAGCACTGGATGTTCCTTCCGCTCCCGAAGCCGATGCGGCAGGGATGCACCTATACCGTCCATATCCCCGCGGAAAGCGGCTCCGACACGCCTGCGGCTTCGATTAAGTTCGACATCTGGAACTCCTTCTCGGAGGCCGTCCATGTGAACATCCTGGGGTACTCGCCCCGGGAGGAGCGCAAGGCGGCGGACCTGTATCTGTGGCTCGGCGATGGCGGAGCCCGGAATTACAAGTCCTACGAGGGAAAGAGAGTCTGGCTGTATAATGTCGATACGAAGGCCGCCACGGAAGCCGGCGAAGTCCGTTTCTGGAAACCGGCGTCGGACAGCGCGCTGGAAGCCGGAAAAAAAGATTTCACGGGCTCCGACGTGTGGAACATCGACTTCAAGGGCTCCGAACCCGGACGCTACCGCCTTGTAGTGGAGGACGTTGGCTGCAGCATGGACTTCGACATCAAGAACGACGTCTATTTCCAGCCCTACCGCTATTCCGTGCGGGGATACTATTACATGCGGCTTGGGGAACCCGCTGATCCTGAACATGTCCAGCCCATCCCCCGCCAGCCCCGTTTCGTCCCCGGTGAGGATCCCGAAGGCTTCGTCGTTTATATCACCGACCTCCAGCCCTGGCATCCTGACTGGCGGAAACTCCGCGGCGACGTCTGGGACGAGCCCCATTTCAAGGCCAAGGAAGCATCGGCCTTCTGGGAGCACCGCCTGCCCGGGAATCCTGTCAATCCCAACGTCCGCGGCGGCCATTCCGACGCCTTCGACTGGGACCGCCACCTGGCGCATGTGAGCAATATCTACGATATGCTCCTCCCCTACATCCTCACCGACGGTAAACTTTCCGAGGACAACCTGGGCATCCGCGAAAGCGGAAACGGCCTTCCCGACCTCGTGGACGAGGCCCGAAACGAGGTGGACTTCTTCCTGTCCATCCGGGACGGAGAAGGTTATTCTCAGGGTGTTACCAATCCAGATAAGGACTGGACGGTGATGTTCCAGGCGGGTTGCACGACGCTGGCCGCGTGGGCCAACGCCGCGAACTGCGCCATGCTCGCGGAAGCGTTCCGCGTGGGCGGAATCACCCCGCTCAAAAACTACTATCTGGAGGAGGCAATCAAGGCGTTCAACTATGCGTCCAAGCAGGAGGATCTCCAGCTGGATGTCACCCAGACCATTGGCGACGGAAACATGCGGGGACGCGATTTCCGCCAGATGGCCGCCGCTTATCTGTACAACCTCACGGGTGACAAGGCCTGGGAAGACATCATGGCCGAGGAAAGCGTGGTCAAGGGGCCGGACGCCAACATCATCGGCACGGGCTGGAACGCGTTCTGGCAGGTCTGGGGCACGGCTGCATACTTGATTTGCCCGCACGAGCGGCACTATCCGGAACTGTATCAGAACATGAAGGAAAGCGTCATCGCGCAGGCCTATTCCAAGAACTTGGACCACCGGAACGAGCGTCCGTCCCGCCGGAGCGCGGACGACCCGCGCTGGCAGGTGTCCGAGAATCTCCAGCTGGTGATGCTCGCCCATTACCTGTCCACGGATCCCGCGCAGCGGCTGGAAATGGAGCAGGCAATGTATGACGAAGCCGGCTGGGGCCTGGGCCGCAATCCTTCCAACACCGTAGAAATGACCGGCTTAGGCGAGCGTCACATCACTGACTGCTACACCACCGGCCGCAATGACGGCGTACCCGGATCCCATCCCGGCCAGACGCCCTTCAATGGCACCGAGACCTGGTCGCCCGACCACAACGGCGGTGACGCACGCGTCATCCTGGCATACTGCTACCCCGACTGGAATACCGGCGGCTGGCCGCGCCAGGAGTCCTTCTTCAACCAGCGGTACTTCTGGGTGAACGGCGAGTTTACCCCGCGGGAAACCATGCGGGGCAAGATGGCTCTATTGGCCTATCTGTACGGAATCCGTTAGTCTTACAACGCCGGCAGGATGTGATCCCAGATGAGGTTCAGTTCCTGCCCCATATTCGGGATATTCGCCGTCGTGACCACGACGGCGTCTTTTTCGGGTATAATGATGATGTACTGGCCATTGGCGCCATCCGCGCGGAAGGCGTTGTGGCGGCAGCGCCACATCTGGTAGCCGTAGCCCTGCACCCAGTCATTGTTCTCGGGCTGGAAGCGCGCGTAGGCGGGATGCTCCGGGTTGGCCTGGATTTCCTGCAGCATGCGCTCGTTCATCCCGGCATTGACACAGGGGACCTGCTTCGCGGACATTTCCTTCACCCAATCGGCGGGAATCACCTGCTTGCCGTTGAACTTGCCTCCGTTCAGGATGCAAAGACCCATTCTGGCGAGGTCTTCCGTCTTCAGGTAAAGGCCCCAGCCACCGGTGTTGATGCCGGCCGGGCTCTCCTGCCAGAAAGGCTTCTCAATGCCCAGCGGCTGCCACAGGCGGCTGTCCAGGTAATCGACAATCTTCTGCCCCGTCACCTTCTGGACGGCGGCGGAAAGGACGTAGGTGCCCAGGCTGTTGTAGCAGTAGCACGTGCCCGGCTCGTATTGTAACGGCCATTCCATGAAACCTTTCACCCAGTCTCCATCAGCATTGCGAGTGGAACCGGTCGGGTCGGTGCCATGGCCGGAGTTCATCGTGAGCAGATGCCGGATCGTCACGCGGGCGAGCGTGTCGGATACATGGTCCGGGAGACTCTCAGGGAATAGGTCGACAATCTTATCATCCAAGTGCAGAAGCCCTTCCGAAATGGCGAAGCCCACAGCGGTGGAAGTGAAGGTCTTGGACACGGAATGGAGGACGTGCGCCGTGTCGGGGACAAAGAAATGCTCTTCCAGCACCTTTCCGTGCTGAAGGACCATCACGCTGTGCAGGTCTTCGGCGCTGTCGGCGACGGCCTGGAGGTAGGAAGCGAAGGCTTCATCAAGATTGGCGGATGCCTGGGCGCGCGGAAGCGGGCCTGGTTTGCCGGCGCAGGAGGCGACAATCGCGACGGCAAGAAGAAGGGCGATACGTTTCATACAATCGGGTTTTCTGCCTCAAATATACTGATTTAGCATCAGTTATCCATTCGTTTTCCCAGCAATCTGAACAAATGGGTAAACATTTGAACACGCTGTTTCCGCGTAGGAAAAACAATTGAACATGCCGCATAAAAACCTAGTACGAATATATCTACTTTTGTATCGAAGGAAAAGCCTCATAAGGAAAGCACCATATTAACCATCAACACAAACCACTTTATGAAACGTTTAACCACCCTTTTCGCCACCCTTCTCCTCGCGGTCTCGTCCCTGTCCGCCCAGGAACTCACCAACTTCGCCTTCGGCGGCCGCGGTCCTCGCATCGTTTCGCCCGAGGTGAATGACGGCAAGGTCACCTTCCGCCTGAGCGCCAATTACGCCACCCGCGTCCAGCTCTCCGGCAACTGGATGGAGAACCCCTGGACCGGCACCATCGACATGACCAAGGGCGAAGGCGGCGTCTGGGAAGTCACCATCGACGCACCGGAACCGGAAATCTACACCTACAACTTCATCGTGGACGGCGTTTCCGTCAATGACCCGCTGAACGACAAGGTCCAGCGCGACGGCACCCGCTACCTGAACATGCTGTTCATCCCCGGCGAGCGTTCGGAGAACTACTACGAGGCCAAGAACCACGGTTCCGTCACCTACCGCTGGTATGACAGCCCGTCCCTGGGCATCTCCCGCCGCATGACGGTCTATACCCCGTACGGCTACGAGAAGAACCCCAAGGCCAAGTATCCCGTCCTCTACCTCCTCCACGGCGGTGGCGGCGACGAGGAAGCCTGGACTTCGATGGGCCGCGCCGCCCAGATCCTGGACAACCTCATCGAGAAGGGCCTCGCGAAGCCGATGATCGTGGTGATGCCGAACGGCAACCCGAACCAGCAGGCGGCGAACACCCTCGGCCTCGAGACCATCCAGATGGACCGGCAGGACCCGAAGTGGCAGGACGCTTATGTGAAGAGCCTCGTGAAGGAGATCGTCCCCTTCATCGACAAGGAGTACCGCACGATTGCCAAGGCTGACGGCCGCGCGATCGCCGGCCTTTCCATGGGCGGCGGCCACACCACCTCCGCGACCATCCTGTTCCCGGGCGTGTTCAGCTACATCTGCCCCCTGAGCTGCGGCATCCGCGAAAGCGACCACCTGGACGCTGACCTGCTGGGCATCAAGAAGGCCGGTTACAAGCTCTATTGGATCGGCGTGGGCAAGGAAGACCAGATGGCCTACCAGGGTTCCCTCGTCCTGGACGAGCACCTGACCAAGAACGACATGCCGCACACCCTCTTCGTGAGCGACGACGCGCATGTCTGGAAAAACTGGCGCCTGTATCTGAACACCTTTGCCAAATTGCTGTTCAAATAAGCGGGGACGCTTTTGAATCAGCGACTTATTCCGTATCTTTGGTATCGGAAAATATCAAACCACAACCACCATATGAAAAAAGCAACCCTTCTTCTTGTCCCGGTCCTCATTGTGACTGCGTGCTCCACTGCCCGCACCCCGCAGGAGAAGCTTACCGTCAATGACAAGAAAATCGACAAGGTCATCGCTCAGATGACCCTGGAAGAGAAAGTGGAGATGCTCCACTCCAAGACCAACATGTCCTCCGCCGGCGTCGAGCGCCTGGGCATC
>JAFYTP010000116.1 GCA_017558775.1 Bacteroidales bacterium
AGCGCCTTCAACATCCTCTCCGAGGGCTGGTTCTCCTACTATGACGTCGAGGGCCGGGCGGTGACCAAGGACGCCTCCGACTTCCTGGACTATGCGATGGGATACAACCTCGACGGCGACCTGCCGCTGTTCATCTATCCGAAGAAGCCGGTGTCCGTGAAGGCCGTGGCCGACGTGATGCGCGACCACTTCGAGGGTACGCCGATGGATATGACGCAGGACATCGGCGCGGGCGGCAACGCCCTCCCGTACCGCTGGCGTCCGATGGAATACAAGGTCGGGGACAAGACTTACCTGAACGAGCGCGCCATCGCCACGCAGCAGACCGGTTTCTGGATGATCGGCCAGGCCCGCGACTATGTCCCGGACGAGGTGGGCGGTATCCTGTGGTTTGGCACGGACGATGCGGCAACCTCCTATGTTACACCGATTTACACATCGACAACCAAGGTCCCGGAGTGCTTCCGCGAGGGGAACGGCGACCTGCTGCACTACTCTTCTACCGCTTCTTTCTGGATCAACAACCGCGTGGCGAACGCCTGCTATAAGATGTACAACATCATGGCCCCGTACGTGCGGAAGAAGATTGACGCGTTCGAAATCGACCAGATGGAACACAAGACGCACTCGGTGGACAGCGCCGCCACGGTCCTGTATAATGAGGTAGTGGTGAAGCTCCAGAACAAGTTCAATTCCAAGCGTGACGTGATGGTTTCCCGCACGCCTTTCGCGAAGGTGACGAGATATGTCACGGACTATACGGTCAAGACCGCGCAGGACCAGTTCGCCACCTGGGTGTCCCTGGAGGAAGAGCTCCTCGTCAAGTTCATCGACGGCAACGTGAAGCCGCAGGACGAGAACGGCGCCTTCAAGCATTCCGAGTACACGGAGGGCCAGCCTTCCAAGGTCGAGTGGCCGGGCTACACGGACCTCTGGAAGGAGACCGTCTCCCGCGAGGCCGGAGAGGTCCTACAGGTCAAGGAGTGATTCTCCTGACATCGACAGAAATTTCCCCTGAAACGACATCGGTAATCCAATCCCGTGTTTTTTCAGGGGTTTTTCGTGGAACTTCCGGGAAAATGTTTATTTTTGTAATACAATCGCGACCACATAATTAAAACATATAACCTATCTTCGTTATGAATAACGCAATCCTTAACTTCCCGGTGCCGGCGAACGAGCCGGTCAAGTCCTACCTGGAAGGTTCTCCGGAGCGTATCGCGCTGGACGCCGAACTCGAGCGCCAGTGGAACACCGTCCTGGACATCCCGATCATCATCGGCGGCAAGGAAATCCGCACCGGCGACACCGGCAAGGTCGTGTGCCCGCACGACCACAAGCACGTCCTGGCCACCTTCCACAAGGTCTCCGAGAAGGAAGTGAAAATGGCCATCGACGCAGCGATGGAGGCCCATAAGATCTGGTCCGAGACGCCCTGGACCACCCGCGCCGCCATCGTCCTGAAGATGGCCGAGCTGCTCGCCACCAAATACCGCCCCATCATGAACGCGGCCTGCATGCTGGGCCAGTCCAAGAACATCTTCCAGGCCGAGATCGACTCCGCCTGCGAGACCATCGACTTCTTCCGCTACAACGTGCACTATGCCGCGAAGATCTACGGGATGCAGCCGAAGGACGGTTACATGAACATCAACCACACCGAGTACCGTCCGCTGGAAGGCTTCATCCTGGCGGTGACTCCGTTCAACTTCACCTCCATCGCCTCCAATCTGTGCATGACGCCAGTCCTGATGGGTAATGTCGCCCTCTGGAAGCCGTCCACCACCGCGACCCTCTCCAACTACTACCTCATGCAGCTGTACAAGGAAGCGGGCCTGCCGGACGGTGTCATCAACTTCCTGCCGGGCAGCGGCGCGCTCATCGGCAAGGTCGCGACCTCTTCCAAGTGGTTCTCCGGCATCCATTTCACCGGCTCCACCAGCACCTTCAACAGCCTCTGGCGCCAGGCGGGCGAGAACCTGGGCAAGTACGTGAGCTACCCGCGCCTCGTGGGCGAGACGGGCGGCAAGGACTTCATCTTCGTGCACCCGAGTGCCGATGTGAAGGCCGTCGCTTGTGCCGCTTTCTGCGGCGCGTTCGAGTTCCAGGGCCAGAAGTGCTCCGCGGCCTCCCGCATGTACATCCCGAAGAGCCTGTGGCCGGATGTCCTGGCTATCATGAAGAAGTTCGCCTCCGAGGTCAAGATGGGCGATGTCCGCGACCACAAGAACTTCATCAACGCTGTCATCGACGAGAAATCGTGGGACAACATCGACAGTTACATCACCTACGCGGAGAAGTCCCCGGACGCGAAGGTCGTCCTCGGCGGCAAGCGCGACAAGAGCGTCGGCTACTTCGTGGAGCCGACGGTCATCGAGACCACGGACCCGCATTTCAAGTTGATGGAAGAGGAAATCTTCGGCCCGGTCATCACCGTCTTCCCGTATGACGACGATAAGGTCGATGAGGCCGTGAAGCTCTGCGACACCACCTCTCCATACGGCCTCACCGGTGCCGTATTCGGCAAGGACCGTCTCGCCGTGGAGAAGATCACCGACGCCCTCCGCTACGCGGCCGGCAACTTCTACATCAACGACAAGCCCACGGGAGCGGTCGTCGGCAACCAGCCCTTCGGCGGCGCCCGCGCATCCGGCACCAACGACAAGGCCGGCGGCGAGTTCAACCTCATCCGCTGGATTATCCCCAGAGTCATCAAGGAAACCCTCGTCTCCCCGACCGACTACCGCTACACCTACATGAAGTAGTCGACTCGCACAAAACGAAGACCGGCCCCCATCGGAGGCCGGTCTTTCTTTATTCCTTGTTCACCGCGTCGGCAACCTTCCGCGCCAGTTCCAGGAAGGCGAGGGAATCGGGCCTCGTGCCCAGGGCGACGGGCTCGCCGGAGTCGCCGGCTTCGCGGATGGACTGGACGAGCGGGATCTGACCGAGCAGGTCGATGCCAAAGCGCTCGGCCATCGCGGCGCCGCCGTCCTTGCCGAAGATGAAGTATTTCTCCTCCGGATGCTCCTCCGGGGTGAACCAGGCCATGTTCTCCACCAGGCCGAAGATCGGCCGGTTGATGGACGGGTTCCGGAACATATCGACACCCTTTTCCACGTCGGCGAGGGCCACGGGCTGCGGCGTCGTGACGATGACGGCGCCTTCCATCGGGATGTCGTTTACCAGCGAGATATGGATGTCGCCGGTGCCCGGGGGCATGTCGATGAGGAGGAAGTCCAGCGGGCCCCACTTGACCTGCAAGATCATCTGCTTGAGGGCGTTGCAAGCCATCGGTCCGCGCCAAATGAGCGCCTGCCCCGGCTGGGCGAAATAGCCGATGGACATCCACTTGACGCCGTATTTCTCGATGGGGAGGAAGAGCTCCTTGCCCTCCTCCTCGCCGGCTTCGGCCTCAGGAACGGCGCCTTCGGTGGCGGTCATCAGCGGCACGGAGGGACCGTACACGTCGGCATCGGCAAGACCCACCCGGTACCCCAGTCGCGCCAGGGCGATGGCCAGGTTCACGGCGACGGTCGATTTGCCCACGCCACCCTTGCCAGAGGCAACGCCGATGATGTGCGCGACCTCGTTCACCTGGTCAAGGTTCAGGTCCAGCGCCGGCTTCTTCGGCTTCGGCGCCTCCTTCACGACGGTTTTCACCTCCACCTCCGTTCCGCCCGGCGCATTCCGATACACGGCCGCCCGCACGGCACCCTCGAGGTAATTCTTCAACGGATCCGGCCGCTTCCCGAAGGCCAGCGTCACCGAGATCTTCCCCTCGGAAACCGCCACCTCCTCGACCATCCCGAGAGAGACGATATCCTTATCGTCCTTCCCGGGGTGTTCGACTTGAGACAGCCAGTTAAATACTTCTTTTTCTGTCATTTATTTCGCAAAATCAATCTCATTGATGATGTTCGTGGCACCGCCGAGCTTCTCCACGAGGAAGAGGACGTAGCGGATGTCCACGCAGATGCAGCGCTGCAGGTCCGGCTCGAACATCACGTCGGAGGACATCGACTCCCAGTTGCCGTCGAAGGCCAGGCCGATGAGTTCGCCCTTGGCGTTGAGGACCGGGGAGCCGGAGTTGCCGCCGGTGATGTCGTTGTTCGTCAGGAAGCAGGTGTGCACGAGACCATCGGCAGGATCGGCATAACGGCCGAAGTCCTTGGCCTCGATGAGGCTCTTGAGCTTGGCGGGAACGATGAATTCAGGGTTCTCCGGGTCTTCCTTCTCCAGCACGCCCTTCACGGTGGAGTAGTGCTTGTACAGCACAGCATCCTTCGGGGAGTACGGCATCACGTGACCGTAGGTGAGACGCATCGTGGAGTTGGCGTCCGGGTAGGACGGCTTGCCCTTCTCCCACTCCATCAGACCGGCGGTGAAGGCCTTGGAGCCCTCGTCGATCTGGTCGGACGGAGCCAGCATGGCGGGATAGCGCTTCATCACGGCGGCCATGATGGAATTGAACAGCTTCACGGCCGGATCGGCCCAAAGTTTCTCCCATTCGCCGGCATTGACCAGCTCGGCCACCTTCTCGTAGGAGGTGAAGGCGGACTTGTCGAAAAGATCGTCCGCATATGCGTTGATGTCCATCGTGGCGAAGTCCTCGAAACCTTCGCCGAGGTTCGCCAGATAGTCGCTCTTGTCAGCGCGCTGACGGTAGAACTCGAGCAGCGCGGCGGCTTCCTTGCGGTCCAGCTCGGCGACATAGTCGCGGTAAGCGGGCTCGATCTGGCTGAGGACCTTGGGATCCTGTCCACCGCGGGAGACGGCCTGCGTCAGGCGGCCGGCGTGGCTGACCAGCTCGATCCGGTAGGGACCCTCGGAGAGGAGGGCGACGGCGTTCTCGGGCTCGGCCGAGGCGTTGATGCCATCCTCGATCTGCTTCAGCGCATTGCCGTAAGCCTTCACACGCTCGGGCTTCTGGTTCACCCACTGCATGAACTCGCGCTCCTTCTGCTCCTCGCGGCCGATGATGTCGAGGTTCGCGAAAGCGAGCTCCTCACCCTGCCACTTCTTCCAGCCGTTGGCGGAGGAAGCGTACTTGTTCGCGTACTTGAGCTGCACGGAAGGATCGGCGCACATCGCCTCCCACATGATGTCCTGACGGACGGTGCGGGCGTCGATGGCGATCCGCTGCTCGGCCAGCATCTGCTTGAGCTGGGCGGCCGTTTGGAACCGCTGGGTGCGGCCCGGGTAGCCCATGACCATCGCATAGTCGCCTTCATTGACGCCGGCGAGGGAGACTTTCAGGTGGTTCTTGGCCTTGTAGGGACGGTTCTCCGGGCTGTAGTCGGCCGGCTCGTTGTCGGGACCGGCGTACACGCGGAACATGGAGAAGTCACCGGTGTGGCGGGGCCACATCCAGTTGTCGGTCTCGCCGCCGAACTTGCCCACGGATGCCGGCGGTGCGCCGACGAAGCGGACGTCGCGGTAGGTCTTGGAGACGATCAGGTAGGTGACGTTGTCGTTGTAGAAGTTCACGAGTTCGGCGCTGCAGTTCTTGTTGGCCTCCTTGGCCTTGTCGATCAGGGCCTTGCGCTCGATCTGCATCAGGGAATCGAGCTTCTCGGGGTTCTTCTTGGCAATCTTCTTCTCCGCTTTCGCGAGGGCGTCGGTGACGTCGGTCATCGACTGCAGGAAGGTGATGCTGAGGCCGCTGGCGGGGAGTTCCTCCGCGCGGGTCATGGCCCAGTAGCCGTCCATCAGGTAGTTGTGCTCGTCGGTGGAGAGCGCCTGGATGTGGCTGTAGCCGCAGTGATGGTTCGTGACGATGAGGCCGTCGGCGGAGATGATCTCGCCGGTGCAACCGCCGCCGAAGTGGATGATGTTGTCCTTCAGCGAGGAGTGGTTGATGCTGTAGATTTCATCGGGAGACAGCTTGCAGCCGGCTTCCTTCAGAGCTTTTCCGTTCATTTTCTGGAGGAGCGGCAGGAGCCACATTCCCTCGTCGGCGTACGCGGTCAGGGCCATGCCCAGGGCCGCTACGAGCGCTAAGATTCGTTTCATGTTTTCAGTCTAAAATTTGTGCAAAATTAGCAATATTTCCGTGTTAGAACAAAGTCGGCTCCAGTTCCTTGACATGGAAGGACTTGCGGTGCCAGGGGGTGTATCCGAAGCGCCGGATGGCGTCGATGTGCTCGGGCGTGGGATAGCCCATGTTGCGGTCCCAGCCGTATTCCGGGAACTCCAGGGCGAGCTTCCGCATGAACTCGTCGCGGTAGGTCTTGGCCAGGACCGAAGCGGCGGCGATACAGGCGAAAGTGGCGTCGCCGTGGACCACGGTGCGGTAGTCCTTGAAGCCGTAGCGGCCGAAAGGCCGGAACTTGTTGCCATCGACCAGCAGGAAATCCGGTGCGGGATCCAGCCGCAGGACCGCCCGCTGCATCCCCGTGACGGACGCCCAGAGGATGTTGAGCTTGTCGATCTCATCGGCCTGGACGGCCTCCACGGCCCAGGCGACGGCCTCGGCCTCGATGACGGGGCGGAGCTCCTCCCGCGCCTTCTCGGTCATCTGCTTGGAATCGTTCAGGAGCGGATGGTGGAAATCCGGCGGCAGGATGACGGCCGCGGCGTACACTGGACCGGCGAGCGGACCCCGTCCGGCCTCGTCGCATCCGGCCTCCAGCCGGCCCGCTTCCAGGGCGTTCTTCAGGTGGATTTCTTTCATCGAGACCAAAGGTAATCAATTTTGTTGTATTTGTGGAAATAATCCGTATATTTGCAAGCTACGCGCGAAAAACGCTTAGAAAACGAGAAATTAATAATCCAATATCATTGCAATGAAAAGTTACACTACTGACAAAATCCGCAACGTGGTCCTCATCGGCGCCTCCCGCTCCGGTAAGACCTCGCTGTCCGAGGCCATGCTCTACGAGGGCAAGGTAATCGACCGCCGTGGCAGTGTCGAAGAGAAGAACACGGTTTCCGACAACACCGAGTTCGAACAGACTAACCAGAAGTCCATCAACGCGACTCCCCTTTACGGTGAGATCAACGGCTGCAAGATCAACTTCATCGACGCGCCGGGTTCCGATGACTTCAGCGGCGGTGCCCTTGCTGCATTCAAGGTTGTCGAGAGCGCCATCATGGTCATGAACGGCACCGCCGGTGTCGAGGTGGGTACCACCATCTTCTCCCGCTATGCCGACCAGTATGGCAAGCCCATGGTCATCGCCGTGAACCAGCTGGACCACGAGAAGGCCAACTGGGAAGGCGTCCGCCACGCCATCTCCGAGGAGTTCGGCAAGAAGGCCGTCATCTGCCAGTTCCCGGTGAACCCGGGCCCCGGCTTCGAGGGCTTCGTGGACGTGATCACGATGAAGTACTACAATGCCAAGAACGAAGAGCAGGACATCCCCGCCGCCTATGCCGACGAGGCTGAGGAGCTCCGCGCCGAACTCATGGAGAAGGCCGCCGAAGGTTCCGACGAACTCATGGAGAAGTTCTTCGAGACCATGGAGCTGACCACCGATGAAATCCGCGAGGGCATCCGCGCCGGTCTTGTCAAGTGTGACACCATCCCCGTCTTCTGCGTCTCCGCGAAGGCGAACATCGGCGTCCGTCGCCTGATGGAGTTCATCGTCAATGTGTGCCCGGGCCCGCTCGGCACCGTCCAGAAGACCATCGACGGTGGCGAAGTCCGCTGCAACCCGGCCGCTCCGGTGAGCCTGTTCATCTACAAGACCGCCGTCGAGCAGCACCTCGGCGAAGTCTCCTACTTCAAGGTGATGAGCGGTACCCTCAACGAGGGCGCCGACCTCGTGAACCCCGAGACCGGCAACGGTGAGCGCCTCAGCGCCATCTACTCCGTCGCGGGCTCCAAGAAGGAGAAGGTCGCTTCCATCTGCGCCGGTGACATCGGCTGCGTCATGAAGCTCAAGGCCGGCAAGACCGACGTCACCCTGGCCGCCCCCGGCGGCGAGGCCATCGAGCACATGGTCTTCCCGGACGCCAAGTACCGCTGCGCCGTCAAGGCCGTGGACAAGAACGACGAGGCCAAGGTCGGCGACGCCCTGAACAAGATCGCCGCCCAGGACCCGACCATCACCGTCGAGTACTCCAAGGAACTCCGTCAGACCATCCTCTCCGGTATGGGCGAGCAGCACATCAACTACGTCAAGTGGAGAGTGAACAACGAGTTCAAGCAGAACATCGAGCTCTACGCTCCGAAGGTGCCGTACCGCGAGACCATCACCAAGATCGCGACCGCCCAGTACCGCCACAAGAAGCAGTCCGG
>JAFYTP010000117.1 GCA_017558775.1 Bacteroidales bacterium
CACTGGAATTTCATGCCTGCCGCCCGCGTGATGTGGGATTTCTTCAAGCACTACAGCCGTGACCCTGAGACCAAGAGGCTGATTTATAATCCGTAATTAAACTGCCTGCAGAAGGCCATTGGCCAGGTCGGAGGCGGCGTTCTGTCTGGCCTCCACGTGGCGTTTCTTGCCCGTGGCCGTGTAGGGGACGGAGTCCACGAAACGGTAGTAGCGCGGGCGCTTGAAGTTGGCGATGTAAGGGCTCTCTTTGCAGAAAGTGTCCAGCTCGGAGGCGGTGAGGGCGCCGTCCTTCGGGACGACGTAGGCCGTCACCAGCTGCCCGCGCACTTTGTCGGGCACGGACGTCACCACGCAGTCTTTCACTTTCGGGTTCATCGCGAGCACGGCCTCGATCTCGGTGGGATAGATGTTCTCGCCGGAGGAGATGATCATGTCGTCGCGGCGGCCGACGATGGTGATGAAGCCTTTGCCGTCCCAGGTCGCCAAGTCGTTGGTATATAGGAAACCCTTGTAGTATTTGCGTTCCGTCTCAGACTCGTTGTCGTAGTAGAGATAGGGCGATTTCGCGGGGGAGGAGAGGATCACTTCGCCGATTTCCAGTCCGTCCTGGGCGGCCAGGTCGTCGGGCTCCGTGCGCTCGCCGTCGTGAAGCCGGACCACGCGGACGTCGTCATCGACACAGGAAGCGCCGGCGGTACCGGCGTTGTCCGGAAGGTCGAAGGGACGGAGGAAAGTGTTCCAGAAGGTTTCCGTCGTGCCGTAGCCGTTGAAGATGTTCGGGGTCAGCACCTGCTGGTAACGGATGCAGGCGGCTTTCTCCAGGGGACTGCCCATGGTGACGATGCCCTTGAGGGTGGACAGGTCGTGGTGGTTCTCCTCCTGCTCGTCGGCCAGATTTCCGAGGACGGTGGGAACGCCGACCATGAAGGTGATGCCGTATTCGGAGACGTACTCCAGCGCTGTCTTCGCGTCGAACTTGGGAAGGACGACGATGGCCGCACCGGCGTAGAAGGCCGGGCAGGGACCCGCGCAGTGGAGACCGCCGCGGTGGAACCAGGGCGTGGTGTTGATCGTCACGTCACGGTAACTCATCGGAAAGTGGATCATCACGTCGTGCGCGGAAAGCACCTCGTTGATGCTCGTCAGCGGAATGGACTTGGGATGGCCGGTGGTGCCGGAGGTCAGAAGGCGGGTCGTCTCGTCATAGATATTATGGATGACCTTCGGTTCGGTCTCCCGCGCGCCTTCCACGAAAGCGGCATAGGTCGATTCTCCCTCTCCCGCTTCGCCACCCACGATGATGATGACGTCGGGCCGATGGTGGGCCAGTTCCAGGGCCTGCTCAGCGATGGCGCGGCAGGCATAGCAGACCATGAGCACTTTCGGACAGGAGTCGTCGATGCTCCAAGCGAGTTCTCCCGCGCTGAAGCGGAAGCTGACGGGGCAGCAGATGGCGCCGGTCTTGTGGGCGGCGACATAGCCGAAGGCGAATTCAGGACAGTTGCCGAGCATCATCATCAAGACATCGCCTTTCTTCAGGCCGGCGTCCATCAGGGCGTTCGAAAAACGGTTGCACTCGGTGTCCAGTTCGCGGTAGGTCCAACTCTGATTATCTGAGGGGGAAATCATCGCCGTCCGGTTTCCGTACCTCCGCACGTTGCGCAGGAAGCCTTCGATCCAGGTGTAGCGTGATTCAAAGATGTTTCTGTATTTTTCCATTTTTCCGTTTTTTGTTCAGAACAAAGCTAGGAAACAAGCGGATTTTAGACAAATTATCGCAGAAAATGGGGGATATATGTAGGAAATATGGAAATTTGTTTGTAACTTCGTATAGTACTTGTGGGAATATTAAACATTTTTGTACGCTTATGAAACATCCACTCGACAGGACCTTGCATCTGGATATGGTGCCCCGGACGTCGAACACCTTATATGTGAAAGACGAGTTCGTCATCTCCAACAACCTGTCCATCAAGGTTCCGGCCGGCCTTGCCGCCCTCCTGGAGAAGGGAAGGCCCACGCGCACGCTGCGCCCTAATTGGCTGGAATTCCCCTACAGGATCGGTTTTAACGCCATCCTGTTCGTGGAGACGGGCGTGGTGGACTGCATCCTGAACCTGGAATCCTTCCACATTGACTGCGGCGCCGTGCTGATGATCCCTTCATCGACCCTCATGCGGGATCTGACCTGGCAGGCGGGTACGAAATTCATCCTCTTCGGTTACAACGACGGGAAACTCTTCTCCGCGATGACCTCCCGTTCCGCGAAGATCCTCAAGGCCTCGATGATCGAGCCCTTCGTCCTCACGATGGACAAGGAGCGGATGGACCGTTACATGCACTTGATTAAGGTCCTCATCCACGTGGCGAGCGGTGGCCCGGACTATGATTTCCAGGACGACATTATCAATGGCGCCGCGCAGATGTTCAGCGGCGGTCTGGCAAGGCTCGTGGTGGAAAGGATGGAACAGCGGACCCGGATGCCCCGGGAGATGGCCATTACGCAGGATTTCATCCGCCTGGTCCAGGCCCGTTGCGTGGAGTACCGCGATCTGGATTACTACGCGCGTGCGCTATGTATTACTCCTAAATATCTGTCGCGCATCATCAGTCGGGTCGCCGGCAAGAAAGCGCTCCTGATCATCCAGGAGAACGTCATCGCGGAAGCGGAATCCTTATTGAAGGATGGAAAATATAACGTCCAGCAGATCAGCGACCTTCTCCACTTCCCGACGCCCTCTTACTTCTGCCGATACTTCCGGAAGGCTACCGGTCAGACTCCGCGCGCTTATATGCTCGCGAAGGTTTAAAACCGGAAAGGACCACGCCCGCGAGAATCGCGGCGGAGCCGAGTCCGGAGACAATCGTCATCCTTTCACCCAGCAGAATCATCGCCGTGACCAGGGTGAATATCGGGTTCAGATAGACATAATTGGTCGATGTGACATTGCCCAGCTTGACCATCACCTTGTTCCAGGCGATGAAACAGCCGAGCGAAGCGATGAGCCCAAGGAAGAGCAGATTCCCGTATACGACGGGCTGGCTCAGGACAGCGGAGGAGAAGGAATCCCCGGTGCTCCCCAGGAACGGAAGGATGGTGACCAGCCCGTAAAAGAACACCTTCCGGGTAGCGAATACGGCCCCGTATGTTTTGGTCAATGGGCTCATGAACAGGCTGTAAAGCGCCCAGCAAAGGGCGGCTCCCAGTGCCAGCAAATCGCCTTTCGGGGACACCTGCAACCGCGTTCCGTCGAAGACCACCATCGCCATGCCGACCAGCGCCAGCAACGTTCCGAAAATGAGCGGAAATCCCACCCGGATATCCTCCATCCCGTCGGCGAACCGCCCGCGGAAGCACCGCTTATAGGCCAATGTCAATAGCGCCGTGAAAAGGGGTGCGGTACACACCAGGAAGGAAACGTTGGAGGCCTGGGTATAGGCAAGGGAGGTATTCTCGGCCAGAAAATAGATCGATCCGCCGGTGATGCCCAGGAACACGAACACCCCTTCGTCTTTCCAGCTGTCGCTCCAGATCTTCACCGGCTTTTTCTCCAGGAGCGTATAGGCCCAGATGCCCGCATAAGCCATGATGAAACGGATTACGAAGATGGCGGTGGGGTGCATTCCGGCGTTGATCAGGGTCTTCGTACTGACGAAGGTGACGCCCCAGATCGCCACGATGACCAGGGCCAGCAAATGGGAGAAAAAGCGGTTCTTTGCCATGAATGGCCGCAAAGTTAAGGATATTTTCTTAACTTTGGGAGGATAACCGATAAAGAAACGCGATATGGAATTCACATCTGTGGAAAAGCAGGCTGTCATCAGCCTGATGATCGGCATCATCGAGGCCGACGGCTGGATCGATGAGGAAGAAATCGAATTCGCCGAGGACGTGCTGGACGCGATCGAGTGCACCGAGGAGGACTTCGAACTGGGACAGGACATGCCCCTGCTTCCGGCCCTCGTCGCCGTCAAGAACATGACGGACGAGCAGAAGAGCGTCGTTTCCGACGTCATCACCGCGACCATCGTGGCGGACCGCGTCATCACCGCGGAAGAGGCGGTCGTCTTCGACTATGTCTCCGACCTGACGGGCATCGACATCTACCTCGACGAAGAGGAGAAGAAGGAAAAAGAGACCCTGAAGGACCTCGCGTCGGAAGCCGACTGACCCTATGCGGATGAAATGGCTGATCCCCATGCTGTGGGGACTCCTGACCTGTGCTTTCATGCAGGCGCAGGAAGTGCAGTTGCAGCATCCCTGGAAGGGGAAGCGTGTCGCGTTGTTGGGTGATTCCATATCGGACCCCGGCGGGCCCCGGTATTGGGGGCATCAGCTCTATTTTTCCTATCTGGAGGACTGGCTGCAACTGGAAGTATATGACTATGCGGTCTCGGGCAAGGAGTGGGATGACATCCCTCGGCAGGTGGGTCTGCTGGAGAAAGAGCACGGGACCGATGTCGATGCAATCCTCATCCTGATGGGCACGAACGACTACAACATGGGCGTTCCCACGGGGGAGTGGTACACGGAAACCATCGAGTCCGTACTGGCCGGTTCGGATATGCGGGAGCCCGCGACGATGCAGTTCCGCAAGCGGCGCACGCTGGTGATGGATAACGCCACGATGAAAGGCCGCATAAACATCGCATTGAAACTTATCAAAGAAAAATATCCCCGCTGCCCGGTGGTGCTGATGACACCCTTGCGGCGCGGCTGGTTCCAGATCGACGAGGGCAACGTCCAGCCGGAGGAAACCTATCAGAACCGCGCCGGAGAGTACCTGGACGCCTATGTCGATGCCGTCAAGGAAGCCGGCAACGTCTGGTCTGTCAATGTCATCGACCTGCACGCCGTGAGCAACATGGACCCGCTCCACGGGCAGGATTTCTACTACCAGGGCGGCAACGACCTCCTGCACCCGGGTGCGGAAGGCAGCCGCCACCTGGCCTCCGTGCTGTATTATCAGCTTCTTCCCATCGTTGTAAAAGATTTGTAAACATGATATCATTCGGTCATTTCGACGACTCCCAGCGCGAGTACGTCATCACCAACCCCGCGACCCCGTGGCCCTGGATCAACTATATGGGCACGGAGGATTTCTTCTCCCTGATTTCCAACACGGCCGGCGGCTACTGCTTCTGCAAGGACGCCAAGTTCCGCCGCATTCTCCGCTACCGCTACAACGGTGTGCCGATGGATGCGGGTGGCCGCTATTACTACATCAAGGACGGGGACAAGGTCTGGAATCCGGGCTGGAAGCCGTGCAAGACGGAACTCGACGCCTATGAGTGCCGCCACGGCATGGGCTATACCCGCGTGACGGGGGAGAAGGATGGTCTGAAGGCCGATGTCCTGTTTTTCGTGCCCATCGGCCACCGCTGCGAGGTACACCGGGTCCGGCTGACGAACACCGGCAAGGCCCGCAAGTCCTTCCAGCTGTATTCCTTCGTGGAATGGTGTCTCTGGAACGCGTCGACGGATATGGAGAACTTCCAGCGGAATCTGTCCACTGGGCAGGTGGAAATCGACGGTAACGTACTCTATCACAAGACGGAATACCGTGAGCGCCGCGATCATTACGCTTTCTTCGGCGTGAACCGGAAGTTCGACGGCTTCGATACGGATCGGGAGACCTTCATCGGCATGTACAATGGCTTCGAGGCACCGCAGCAAGTGCTTGCCGGCACCTCCGGCGACTCCGTCGCCCACGGCTGGAGCCCCATCGCCTCCCATCGCTTCGACCTCACTCTGGAGCCGGGCGCTTCGGAGGAACTCATCTTCGTGCTCGGGTATGTGGAGAATCCGCCGGAGGAGAAGTTTGAGATGCCCGGTCAGGCCGGGCATGACGGAAAGGGGCAGGTCATCAATAAGAAAAGGGCGCGGGTGATGATGGACGCGTTCGCGACGGGGGCGCAGGTCGATGCGGCCTTTGCGGCCCTGAAAGCCTATTGGGACGATCTCCTGGGCCGGTTCATCGTGGCGTCGGACGTGCCGGAACTGGACCGGACGGTCAATATCTGGAACCAGTACCAGTGCATGATCACCTTCTTCTTCAGCCGGAGCGCGAGCTATTTCGAGAGCGGCATCGGGCGGGGCATGGGTTTCCGCGATTCCAACCAGGATCTCGCGGGCATTGTGCACCTGATTCCGGACCGGGCGCGGCAACGCATCATCGACATTGCCTCCACCCAGTTCCCGGACGGTGGCTGCTACCATCAGTATCAGCCCCTTACCAAGCGTGGAAACAATGACATCGGCGGCGGCTTCAATGACGATCCGCTGTGGCTTATCTTCGGCACCGTCGCCTATATCCGGGAGACGGGGGATTTCAGCATCTTGGACGAGCCGGTGCCCTTCGACAACAAGCCGGGGACCGAGGTCTCCCTGCTGGAGCACCTAAAAATCAGTTTCGCGCATGTGACGGACAACCTCGGCCCCCACGGCCTTCCGCTCATCGGCCGGGCCGACTGGAACGACTGCCTGAACCTCAACTGCTTCTCCGACAATCCGGATGAATCCTTCCAGACCACGGAGAACAAGACCGAAGGCTCCAAGGCGGAATCCCTGATGATCGCAGGCCTCTTCGTCGCCGAAGGCCGCGACTTCGCGGAACTGCTGGAACATCCTTCCGTGAAAGCACCTGCCGCTTATGTCAACCAGGTGAAGGCCGATGTCGCCGCGATGGAAGAGGCGGTGAAAAAGTACGGTTGGGACGGCGAATGGTTCCTCCGCGCTTACGACTATTACGGCCGGAAGATCGGCTCCAACGAGTGCGAGGAAGGCAAAGTATTCATCGAGAGCCAAGGCTGGTGCACTATGGCTCGCATCGGTGCCGATGAAGGCCTCTGTGACAAGGCTTTGGATTCTGCCGTCAAGTACCTGGAGTGCGAACACGGTATGGTGCTGAATACGCCCGCCTACACGCACTACATCAAGGATTACGGCGAAATCAGCTCCTATCCGGAAGGCTACAAGGAGAACGCCGGCATCTTCTGCCACAATAATCCTTGGGTCATCATCGGCGAGGCGATGGCCGGCCGGGCGGATGACGCCTGGCGGCACTATCAGAAGATCACCCCGGCTTTCACGAAGGATCAGGCGCTGAGAAAGGTGGAACCGTATGTCTTCTGCCAGATGGTCGCTGGTAAGGATGCCGAGAAGCCCGGCGAAGGCAAGAACAGCTGGCTCACCGGCACGGCAGCATGGACCTGGAAAGCTGTCAGCGAAGCTCTTCTGGGCATCAAGCCCCAGTTCGACGGCCTCCTGGTGGAACCCTGCATTCCCATCGGCACATACCGCATCCACCGCCGCTTCCGCGACGCCGAATACGACCTCACCATCCGCCAGACCGGCAAGGGTGGAAAGGTTTTCATCCCCTATAAGCCCGGAAAGCAGGTGCTGGAAGTGGAATGCTAGTCGAAAAGTCCTAAAAAATCTTGGAGATATGGCGGAAACTGCGTACCTTCACATAGATAAAACGAATTAATTAATCTCGAATTATGCGAATCCGCCTGTTTTTCTTCCTGCTTTTCGCGACGGCTGCCTCTGCTTTCGCGCAGTTCCCCGTCAAGACCACGGTCCAATATCCCTCGGTCCTTCCGGCGGCTGAAATCCATTTCAATGACGGCAATATCGAGCACTATCCCATCAAAAGAATCAGTAAGGATCTGATTCGGGTGGATACGGGCAACGACCAGTCCATCCGCATGCCCTTGACTTATGTGAACAGCATCCATTTCAAGGACGGTTGCACGCTCTATTTCGATCAGGGAGAATTCCAGTTCGACAAGCTGGTCCAGCCGGCTCGGCTCACGAGCGATAGCGGGGAAGCCCTGCTGGAAGGTGTCCTTAAGTTGTCCAAGTCTCAGGCCGCATCCCTGATGGGACCCGAATTGTACGGTGAATTCCAGAAGAACAGCCGGTTTCTTCAGATCAGCCTCGGTACGATGATGACCGGCTTCGTGATGGTGCTTCCCTATACGGGCCAATGTATAGCGGGTCTTGGCCACGGCAATTCGCCCGGTGACGTGTTCAAGAACTTTTCGACCACGATGAAATGTGTGACGGTCGGTGGCGCCGGCGTCCTGGTCGCGGGCATCGTCATGTCATACATTGCCAACAACGGCTGCAAACGTGTCGTTGCCACCTACAACGACGGCCTTGGGTTGGCTTACACCTTTTGATGGACATTGAACACCATTATATCGAACTAGGGGAGGGATTCCCTTTGATCCTCCTACACGGCAACGGGGAGGATGTCAGTTATTTTGAGCACCAGATGGAGCCTTTCGCCCGGCATTTCCGGGTGATTGCCATCGACACACGCGGGCATGGACAGACTGCCCGGGGCGAGGCGCCTTTCACCATCCGGCAGTTTGCGGAGGATTTACTCGGGTTCATGGACCTTCATCAGATTGAGAAGGCCCATGTTCTCGGTTTTTCCGATGGCGGGAATATCGCGATGGTCTTTGCCCTGGCGCATCCGGAGCGGGTGGAGAAGCTGATTCTGGACGGGGCCAATCTGGACGCGTCCGGTGTCAAGCGGAAGATTCAGATCCCGATTGAAATCGGCTATCGGATGGCAAGGATGTTCGCCAAAAAGAGCCCCGAAGCCCGGAAGAATGCCGAGATGCTGGGGCTGATGGTCAATGACCCCAATGTGAAGCCGGAAGAGCTTGCCAAGATCCAGAATCCAACCCTTGTCATGGCCGGCGACAAGGATATGATCAAGGACAAGCATACCCGCCTGATCGCGAAATCCATCCCCGGCGCGGAGCTGGCCATCATTCCGGGCAGCCATTTTATCGCGAACCAGAATCCGGACGCTTTCAATGAAGCGGTGTTACGCTTCTTATCCTGTTAGCAAGGCCTGTTTACAAACTAACAAACATTTGGACAGGAGGGAAAGACCGTCCTGTGGAAATGTCTTATCTTTGCGACACTGAAACTACCAATAATCACTGTATATGAAGAAACTCCTTTTGACCCTTGTCTCCTTGAGCCTGGCGCTTGTCGCCACTGCGCAGCCGCAGCTCACCAAGGACAACATCGAAGACATCATCAAGGCGATGACCCTGCAGGAGAAAGCCACCCTGCTCGTGGGCGGCGCCCGTGCAGCCATCGTGAACGGCGTTCCGACCGGCGTCGCCGCCGAAGTTCCCGGCGCGGCCGGCAACACCCGTCCTATCGAGCGTCTGGGCATTCCCGGCACCGTCCTTGCCGACGGCCCCGCCGGCCTCCGCATCCAGCCGAACCGCCAGGGTACCGACCAGACTTTCTATTGCACCGGCTTCCCGGTGGGAACCCTTCTCGCCAGCTCCTGGGACATCGCCCTCGTGGAGGACGTGACCAAGGCGATGGGCAACGAGGTCCTCGAGTATGGCGTGGACGTCCTCCTCGCCCCGGGTATGAACATCCACCGCAACCCGCTGTGCGGCCGTAACTTCGAGTACTTCTCCGAGGATCCGCTCCTGTCCGGCAAGATGGCCGCCGCCTATGTCCGCGGCATCCAGTCCAACGGCGTGGGCACCTCCATCAAGCACTACATGGCCAACAACCAGGAGACGAACCGCAACGAGAACGACGCCCGCATCAGCCAGCGCGCCCTCCGCGAGATCTACCTGAAGAACTTCGAGATTGCCGTGAAGGAGTCCGATCCCTGGACCGTGATGTCCTCCTACAACCAGATGAACGGCGAGTACACCCAGCAGAAGTACGACCTTCTCACCACCGTCCTTCGTGACGAATGGGGGTTCAAGGGCATCGTGATGACCGACTGGGGCAACAAGGCCGGCACCGTGAAGTCCGCCAAGGCGGGCAACGACCTGATGGAACCCGGCAACCAGAACGAGATCGACCGCATCGTCGCGGGCGTCCAGGACGGCAGCATCTCCCAGGAAGAGCTGGACCGCAACGTCCGTAACATGCTCAACTACATCGTCCGCACCCCGCACTTCCGCGGCTACAAGTACAGCAACAAGCCGGATCTGAAGGCCCATGTCGCCGTGGCCCGCAAGGCCGCCGGTGAGTCCATCGTCCTCCTCCGTAACGAGAAGGATGCCCTCCCGCTCAAGGGCAATGAGAAAGTGGCCCTTTACGGCATCTCCGCCATCGATTTCGTGGCCGGCGGCACTGGTTCTGGTGACGTGAACAAGGCCTATGTCGTGAATATGGAAGACGCGATGAAGACGGCCGGTTTCACCCTGGACCAGAACCTCGCCAACTACTATCAGGCTTTCATCGACTATGACAAGGCGCAGACTGCGCTCAACGGTACGACCTTCTCCTGGTTCAACCGCCGCAAACTCGCCGAGATTGCCATTCCCGCCGCCGCCATCGAGAACGAGGCACAGCTGAATGACGTCGCCGTCATTGTCATCGGCCGTAACGCCGGCGAAGGCGCCGACCGCAAGCAGATCGACGACTTCGAGCTGACCACCGTCGAGCGCGAGCTCCTCCGCGACGTGAGCACCGCTTATCACGCCGCCGGCAAGAAGGTGGTCGTGATCCTGAACATCGGCGGTGTCATCGAGACCGCTTCCTGGAAGCACATGGTCGATGCCATCGTCCTCCCTTGGTCTCCGGGCCAGGAAGGCGCCAACGCCGTCGCCGACGTCCTCACCGGCAAGGTGAACCCGTCCGGCAAGCTCCCGATGACCTTCCCCGTGAACTTCATGGACCACCCGTCCTCCGCCAACTTCCCGTATAACTACAACAACGGTGGCAACCGCGGCTTCGGCGGTTTCGGCGGCTGGGGCCAGCGTCAGCTTCAGAAGGATGTGGACTATACCGACTATGCCGAGGATATTTGGGTGGGCTACCGCCACTTCGCCACCAAGGGCGTCGAGGTCTCCTATCCCTTCGGTTTCGGTCTCAGCTACAGCTACTTCGTGTATTCCAAGCCGGTCGTGAAGGCGACGGCCAACGGTTTCGAGGCTTCCGTCACCGTGACCAACCGCGGCAAGGTGGCCGGTAAGGAAGTGGTCGAGGTGTATGTCCATGCCCCCGAAGGCGGCCTGGAGAAGCCTGAGCGTGAGCTCAAGGCTTTCGCGAAGACCAAGCTCCTCGCCCCGGGCGAGAGCCAGACCGTGACCGTGAAGGTCGACAACTACGGCATCGCTTCCTTCAACGAGGCAACGAGCGCCTGGGAAGCCCCCGCCGGCAACTATCAGGTGATGTTCGGCGCTTCCGTCTCCGACATCCGCGCCGAGGCTCCCTACAAGCTCAAGAAGGCGCAGTCCTGGCCGGTGCACAACGTGCTGGCCCCGGCCAAGTAACTTTTATCCTTTCATACGTATTTACCGGACTGTCAACCGGGCGGAACCGCCCCGTTGGCAGTCCGGTCCGATATAGATGTCAAAGTCTCCGGGCTCACAGACCCATTCCAGGTCGTGATTGTAGTAGGACAGTTCTTCGGTGGTAATAGGAAAGTCCACCTGCACGGATTCTCCCGCGGCGATATGCACTTTCTTGAAGCCCTTGAGCTCCTTGACGGGCCGGGTGGAGGTGGCGTAGATGTCGTGGATGTACAGCTGCACGATTTCGTCGCCATCGCGGTCGCCGGTGTTGGTCACGGTGACGGAGGCGGTTACGGTGCCGTTCTGGGGCATTTCAGCCGCGCTGAGGGAGACATCTCCGTATTCGTGGGTCGTATAGCTGAGACCGTAGCCGAAGGGGTATAGCGGGCCGTTGATCTCGTCCAGATAAGCGCTTACGAATTTCTTGAACGGGTCAAATTCCCCGTGCGGACGGCCGGTGTTCTTGTGGTTGTAATAGAGCGGAAGCTGCCCCACGGAGCGGGGGAAAGAGGTGGTGAGTTTCGCGGACGGATTGACGTCTCCGAACAGGATGTCGGCAACTGCGTGACCGCCCTCAGTACCGGGCGCCCAGACGTTGAGGATGGCGTCCATCGAAGCGTCTTCATCCACCAGCGCCAGCGGACGGCCGGTCACCAGGACCATCACGACGGGCTTTCCAGTGGCCTTCAGGGCCTTCAGCAACTCCTTTTGGGCGTCCGGAAGGGTGACATCGGTACGGGAGGCGGCTTCGCCGCTCATGTTGTTGGTTTCGCCCACGCAAGCGATGACGATGTCGGCCACACGGGCCTTGGCGACGGCCTCGGCGACGAGGCGCTCCTGGGGAGCGGAATAATCACCGCCGTTTCTAACGATCCGGTCCAGGGTTTCGTCCTTGAACAGGCGGCTACCTTGGGCATAGGTGACATTGGCAACCTCAGCGATGCCGTCATACAGGGTGACGCATTCTCCGTTGTGACTGCTGGTCGCCCAGGCACCGGCCATGGAATGGGCGTCCTTCGCCAGCGGTCCGACGACGGCGATCCGGGCGTTCTTGGAAAGCGGCAGCACGCCGTTGTTCTTCAGAAGGACCTGGCACTCTTGGGCGGTTTTCCGCGCATCGGCCTTGTTCTCAGTCGTATAAATCTCCGCGGCGGCGCGGGAGGGATCCAGATATTTGTACGGATCGTCGAAGAGCCCGAGTTTGTATTTCGCTTCCAGGATGCGGCGGCAGGCCCTGTCGATGTCGGCCATCGACACTTTTCCTTCTTTCAGGGACTGTTCCAGGGTTCCGACGAAACCATCGGCCATCATGTCCATGTCCAGACCGGCCTTCAGCGAACGGGCGCTCACTTCCTGCAGGTCGCCGATGCCGTGGTTGATTTCTTCGGAGACGGCGGTATAGTCGCTGACGATGAAGCCTTTGAAACCCCAGGTATCCCGGAGGAGTTCATTCATCAGGTAGTTGTTCATCGAGGCGGGGATACCCTCGAACTCGTTGAAGGAACTCATGTAACTGTCGGCTCCGGCGTAAGCGGCCTGCTGATACGGCCGCATGTAGCCGTTCAGGGCCTCCTGGCGGTTCAGAAATACGGTATTGTAATCGCGTCCGGCCTCGGCTGCCCCGTACAGGGCGTAATGCTTGACGCAGACCATCACGTCATGGTCGTCATAAACGCCATCCGTGCCCTGGTAGCCGCGGACATAAGCCTTGGCGATTTCACCGCCGAGGTACGGATCCTCGCCGCCGCCTTCCGCAATGCGGCCCCAGCGGGCGTCGCGGCAGATGTCCACCATCGGGCTGTACACCCAGTTGATGCCCGAGGCCGATGCTTCCTTCGCGGCCATCCGGGCCACGCTTTCGATCAGGTCCATGTCCCAGGAGGTGGAGAGGGCGAGCGGAATCGGATAGATTGTCTGGAAGCCGTGGATGACGTCCATGCCCGTGATGAGCGGGATGCCGGCCCCGGAGGAAACGGCAATGTCCTGCATCTGGCGGAGATAAGCCAGGTCTCCGCTGCCGAAGACACCTCCGAGCTGCCCGGCCTGAAGTGCCTTGACGTTTGCGTCGTCATCGCTGAGTTTCGCGCCGGTGACCAGGCCGTTCACGGCATGCAGGTTGAGCTGTCCCAGTTTCTGTTCCAGGGTCATCCGGTCCATCAGGCTGTCGATGTACTTGTCCATGTCGGATTTCGGGGCGCAGGCGGCGAGAAGAAGCCCGGCCAGGAGGAGGATGCGTTTCATAGGTATGTGGTTTTCTCCAAAAATACGAAGAATTTCATTCCGAAAGCGCATCTTTTGTCATAAATAGGCGTAAATTTGTGTTCTGAACCTATTGTCTGTAACATGTACGATCTTGCCATCATCGGGGGAGGCCCCGGCGGATATGTAGCGGCCGGACGCGCTGGCGCTGCCGGTCTCTCCGTCATTATTTTCGAAAAAAGGGAACTGGGCGGCGTATGCCTGAACGAGGGCTGCATTCCTACCAAGACACTGCTTTACAGTGCCAAAGTCTATGATTATACCCGTCACGCGGAGCAGTATGGCGTGAATGTCGAAGGCTCCGCCATCGACTATGGCGCCATCCTCAAGCGCAAGCAGAAGGTGGTGAAAAAACTCGTCGGAGGCGTGCGTGTGCAGATGAAGAATGCCGCCGTGGAGGTGGTGAAAGAGCCGGCTGTGATCGTGGGCAAGAGTGCCGATGGTGTCAATATCGCCGCGGGTGAATCGACCTATACCGCCCGTAACCTCTTGATTTGCACGGGCTCCGAGGCGTCGGTTCCGCCGATTCCGGGTCTGCGTGAAGGCCTCGGCGGAGTCGTGGTCACGAACCGGGAGATCCTCGCCCTCGAGGAGAAACCGGAGGAACTGGTGGTCATCGGCGGCGGCGTCATCGGCATGGAGTTCGCGAGTTTCTTCAATTCCATCGGCACGAAGGTGACGGTGGTGGAGATGCTTCCGAAGATCCTGGGCCCGATGGACGACGAAATCAGCGCGATGCTCCAGGCGCAGTACGCGAAGAAGGGCGTGGAATTCCACCTCAGTTGCAAGGTCGTCGCCGTGGAAGGCAACGAGGTCGTGTATGAAGATCCGGAAGGGAACACCTGCCGCGCCAAGGGTGACAAAATCCTCGTTTCCGTGGGCCGCAGGGCCAATTTCCAGGACATTGGCCTGGAGAACATCGGCGTGGAACTCGCCCTGAATCCCGCCGGCCGTCCCTATGGCATCAAGGTCGATGAACACATGCGCACGAACGTCCCCGGCGTGTATGCCGCCGGTGATGTGACCGGCTTCTCGATGCTGGCCCATACCGCTTCCCGCGAAGGCGAAGTCGCTGTAAATAACATCCTTGGCAAGGAAGATCGGATGCACTATGACGCCATCCCGGGCGTCGTGTACACGAACCCGGAAGTGGCCGGCACCGGCCTCACCGAGGCCGAAGCCGCGAAGAAGGGCCTGGATTATGTCGCCTTGAAACTGCCCATGGCTTTCTCCGGCCGTTTCGTGGCGGAGAACGAGCGTGGAGAAGGCTTATGCAAGATCATCGCGAACGCTCAGTCCCATAGGGTGTTGGGTGTCCACATGTTAGGCAACCCCTGCTCCGAAATCATTCAGAGCGCCTGCATTGCCATCGAACAGAAAATGACCGTGGAACAGCTCAAGGAAGTCGTCTTCCCGCACCCCACCGTCTCTGAAATCCTGAAAGAAACCGCTTTTACGCTGTAAGGCGCTACCGCTTGTAGATATTGAACCGCCAGGTGATGCCGATGTCGAAGTTGTTCACCCGGTCGTGATTGTCGCGGAAATACACGGCATGCAGGCGCAGGAGGTCGTTCCCGAGCGGGAAGTACTCCACGCCGGCGCCGCCGTACAGATAGTCGTTGCCGGCCGGTAGCACCAGATCGTAGGAAATGCCGTCCGGGGCTACGTTCTCCGCATCATTCCGTTCATAGCCCACCTTGGTGCAAAGGTTCCATTTCCTCAGCGTGAGAATGGCTTTGCCGATGACGGTCCAGTCCGTGAGGAAGAATCGCGGCTGGCCGAAGGCGGCCCGGTTGATGCAGTCAACGTCCACGACCAGGTTCCCCAGGTAGAACTTGTTACCCAGCACAATCCAGTTCATCTTCCGGTGTAGCTCGTCTTCAACATAGTTGTAGCTCCAGGTGGTTTCCCAGATGGGGCCGAAGTGCCCGTGCCAATACAGGTTGTAGGAATAGGCGTCCTGCGTGCCGGGCGAGATGGGGGAGGGGCAGAACTCCAGCGAGAAATCTTGCCCGGGAACGGGCGTGAAAGTAGCCGTGGCGCCGAAAGCGTAATACTGGTACAGCCGGCTGCTGAAAGCGCCGTAATAGTAAACGTCGATGGGCGCGGAATCAATCTCGTAACCGCCGATGAGGATGGCTTGCTTGCCGGCCGTGAAGGACCATTTGGGCGTCGCCTGCCACTTCAGCCACAGGAAATCCGTGGCATTGAAAGGATTCTTCTCATCGACCTTCTTATTCAGCCGTTGCCGAACCCGGAAGGCTAGATTATCAGTGAGTTGCCCCTTGATGTGCAGGTTCAGGTGGTCGCCCTGGAAATGGGAGTCGTACACCCCGTCCGTCGTCTGCTGGTGGAAGGTGGCGCGGGTGTCCACGGATACCTCGTCCACATGCGTCTGCTGCGCCCAGAGACAGGTGGTCGCCAGCAGAAAGGCAGTGACTGTCAGGAGCCGGGGTTTCATGACCTACATTTTTCCTTGTTCTCCTAAGTTGCTGTCCTTGAAGCCCAGGAAGTACAGGACACCGTCCAGGCCGATGGTGCTGAGGGACTGCTTGGCGTTCGCCACCACCCTCGGTTTTGCATGGAAAGCGATGCCGAGACCGGCCTCAGAGAGCATCGGGAGGTCATTGGCACCGTCGCCCACGGCGATGGTCTGCGCAAGGTTCACATGCTCGGTCTGGGCGATGAGTTTCAGCAGGTCCGCCTTCCGGCGGCCATCGACAATCTCGCCCACATAGCGTCCGGTGAGTTTTCCATCCTCGCTGATTTCGAGCTCATTGGCATAGACATAATCGATGCCGAAGCGCTTGCGCAGGTATTCCCCGAAGTAAGTGAAACCGCCGCTGAGGATGGCAATCTTGTAGCCATAGGTCTTGAGGACCGACATCAACCGGTCCGCACCCTCGGTGATGGGCAGATGTTCGGCGATATCCTGCATCACGCTCACATCCAAGCCTTTAAGAAGGGCGACGCGACGCGTGAAACTCTCTTTGAAGTCGATTTCCCCGCGCATCGCGGACTCCGTGATGGCCCGGACCTGGTCCCCGACGCCGTTGCGCTCGGCCAGTTCGTCGATGCACTCGGTCTGGATGAGGGTGGAGTCCATATCGAAGCAGATGAGGCGACGCATCCGGCGGTACATATCGTCATGCTGGAAGGAGAAGTCGATGCCCATCTCAGCGGAGAGATGCATCAGGTCCTTCTGCAAAGCTTTCTTATCCTTGGGCACACCGCGGAGGGAGAACTCGATGCAGGAACGGACGTTCCGCTCGGGATGGACGATGCTCAGGCGGCCGGTGAGCCGCTTGATGGAGTCGATGTCCAAACCTTGCTGGGCCACGATCTTCGCCGCGGCCTCGATCTGCGCGGCGGACAGGCTGCGGCCGATGACGGTGAGGATGTAGCGCGTCCGGCCCTGCCGCCCGGCCCATTCCTCGTATTCGTCATCGGGAATCGGCTCGAAACCGATCTGCACGCCCAGTTCCGTCGTCTTGAACAGGAGATCCTTCATCACCTGTCCGGAATACCGCTCGTCAATCCGGAAGAGGATGCCCAGCGACAGGGAGGAATGGATGTCGGCCTGGCCGATATCCAGCACCTGTGCGTCGTGTCGGGCCAGGATTTCCATGAAGGCGGCGGTGAGTCCGATCCGGTCCTTGCCGGTGATGCGGACGAGTATCTGTTCGTATGCCATAGCAATCACAAAAGTACGTAATTTTACGGGATAATTGCTACATTTGTCTCCCGAATGACGCATGTAGTTGCCCTGGATCTGTATCAAAGCGCTGGAGTAGGCGTTCTCGCCCTGCTCCTGGGCTTTTTCTTCACCCGCCACATTCCCTTCCTGAAACGCTTCTGCATCCCGGCTCCCGTATCGGGCGGTCTGGTGGTCTCGCTTTTCACCCTGGGCCTATATGCCCTCGGTGTGGAATGCTCTTTCGACGGAACCGTCAAAGACCTGTGCATGATGGTCTTTTTCACCGCCGTGGGTTTTCAGTGCGATATGAAGATGCTGCGGCAGGGCGGCCGGCCGCTTCTCAAGATGATCCTGCTGGTCGCCGTTCTCATTATCGCGCAAAACTTTGTCTCTGTGGGAATTGCGAAGGGAATGGGCCTCAGCCCGCTTTTGGGTATGGCCGCCGGCTCCATTCCGATGAGCGGCGGGCACGGTACTTCCGGTGGTTTTGCACCGCTGCTCGAGGAAATGGGCCTTTCCGGCGCCACATCCATCACCATAGCGGCAGCAACCTTCGGCCTTGTCGCCGGCTCCCTTCTCGGCGGCCCCTTGGGAGAATTTCTGATCCGTCGACGGAAACTGTCCGGGGAATCCTCCTCCGATGACGTCCTGACGGGCATCGAGGCCAGTGCGGCTTCCGAGACGGCCCGTTCGGAGTATGCCCATTCCGACGAAAGTTCCTTCAGGGGCTATACGATAGCCGTCTGCCAGCTCATCCTCGCCATGGCACTCGGCGCCTGCGTGAGCGCGCTGCTGAAGCGCACCGGCATCACCTTCCCGACCTATTTCGGCTCGCTGATCGCCGCCGCTTTTCTCCGCAACACCGTGGGCGCTGTCCGGAAATGGTCCGGCATCCTGAACTTGAAAAAGATTGTTGCGATCGGGGATATCTGCCTGTCCCTTTTCCTCGGCATGGCAATGTCCACGCTTCGGCTTTGGGAACTCGCCTCGATGGCCCTTCCGCTGTCGATTATCCTCATCACCCAGGTGGCATTTATGGCCTTGTATGCCGGTCTGGTCGCTTTCCCCGTGCTGGGGAAGGATTATGACAGTGCCGTGTTGGTGAGCGGTTTATGCGGATTCGGCCTAGGAGCGACGCCCAACGCGATGGCGAACATGTCCGCCGTCTGTTTCAAATACCGGTATACGGCCAAACCCTTCATCATCGTTCCCATCATCGGGGCGATGTTCGTGGATTTGATCAATACGGCCGTGATTACGGTGTTCCTGAACTTGATTTAGAAGGATTTGCTTCCGACCGGGGCGTCGATGAAGTTCAGATAGCCCCAGTTTTCGGGCATGTGCATGTTCACCTCGCCGGTGGGGTTCCAGACCCAGTTCTCTTCGGGGCCTTCCTTGACAAGCCACTCCACGCGGGAGAAATTAATCCGCCAGGGATTGTGTGTCTTGGGATTGTCGAAGCCGAAGGTGAGGGATTCGAAGGGGATAGCCCATTCCACGGTCCAACCCTTGTCCGCGCGCTTGGCGCTGTTGATTTTCCCGTCCACATGGACCTTCAGCCGGATATCCTTGCAGTCCCAGGGCATGAAGAAGTTGCCGCCGACATTGTAGGGCTTGTCCATGATGAGGTCCATCAGGGTGCCGAAGGCGTTGCACTCGAACTCGAAATAGAACTTGCCGTCGCCGTCCGGGTCGATGAAGACCTCGAAGTCGTTGTCCTTGTAGATGATGGCGTCGCGCTCTGTGAGGGAGGCCGTGACGTCGTCCTCCTCGATGATGCCGGCGATGTACAGGAAGTCATCGTCCCAGAGCATCTTCATATAAGTCTGCTTGGTGGGGGCGGGCTGGAAGTCCACGCCGCGGATATCGACAAAAGCCTCCGACAGGGGCGCCGCCTTCCAGTCGGCCTCGGTGAGTTTCCCGTCGACCTTGATCCTGCCGGTGGTGCGGTAGCAATCATAGGAGCGATGCTCCTGGGCCGCCGCGGTCAGGCAGGTCAGGAGGAGGGCCAATGACAGGATCTTGCACATTACTTGAAGAATTTGTCGACCTCTTTCACCGTCTCGGGCAGGGCGAAGACGGCCACGCGGTCGTAAGGCTCGATGCGGGTGTCACCCACGGCGATGAAGGATTCGCTGCCGCGGATGACGCCGCCGAGGATGGCGTTGCGCGGGAAGTCGATGTCCTTGAGGGCGCCCCGGGTGATCTTGGAGTCGGGAGCGGCCGTGTATTCCAGCACCTCGGCGTCCGTGCCGCTCATGTAGCGCACGAAACGCACCTTGTCGGAGAGGGTGAACTTGAAGATACGGCCCGCCGTGATGAGTTTCTTGTTGATGACCACATCGACACCCATATCCTCCGCAAGTCGCACATATTCAAGGTTTTCCACCTGCGCGACGGTGCGGGTGACGCCGAATTTCTTCGCGACAACGCAGGCGAGGATGTTCGCCTCGTCATTGCCGGTCACGGACACGAGGGCGTCGTAGTCCCGGATGCCTTCCTCCACGAGGAAGTCGGAGTTCCGTGCGTCGCCGTTCGCGACCATCACGTCAGAGGGCAGCTTCTCGGTGAGCGCGCGGCAGCGGTTCTTGTCGATGTCGATGATCTTCACCGCGTCCAGCTGCTGCCGGGCGAGCTGGGCCGCCACCATCTCGCCGATCTCGCTGCCGCCGAGGATCATCACCTTGTCCACCTCGATGTTGTCCTTGCCGAGGAACTTCAGGATGGCGGGGATGCCCTCGCGCTTGGCGATGATGTACAGGTGGTCGTTATAGACGAACCGGGTGTCGAACTTCGGGATGATGGTCTCGCCCTTGCGGGCGATGGCGATGATACGCAGCTGGGCCTGGGCCGATGCCGCCGTCATCGCCGCCGTGAATTCGGCGACCGTCATGTCCAGGATGGGGGAGTCGTCGTCCAGGCGGAACACCACCAGCTGGAGCTTGCCGCGGGCGAAATCCATCGAGTCCGTGGACGCGGTGTGCTTGAGCATGTCGATGATTTCGTCGCTGGCGATCTTCTCCGGATAGAAGAGCATGTCGATGCCCATGTCCTTGAACATGAGCTTGTTTTCCGGAAGGAGGTAGGCCTCGTCGTCGATACGGGCGATGACGCGCTTGGAACCGAGCTTCTTCGCCAGCAGGGCGCTGACGATGTTCACGGTCTGGGTGGTGGTGGGGTTGACCGCGATGAAGAGGTCCGCCTTGTGGCAGCCGGCCTCCTTGAGGACCGTGATGGAGGAGGGGTCGCCGAGGACGGTGACGACGTCGGCCACGGCGGTCAGCCGCTGCAGGCGGACTTCATTGTCGTCGATGACGGTGATGTCCCCGCCTTCGTGGCTGAGCATCTTCGCGAGGTGGGATCCCACCTGCCCGGCTCCTTCGATGATGATCTTCATACGATAGTCCTTAAATAACTTTCACAAAGATAAACAATTTTGTGAAGAATTAATTATATTTGCGGTATCATGAAACGTCTTCTAGCCTTTGCAGCAGGCGTGCTGATGCTCGCCTCCTGCTCCGAAACCTTCAATGCGACCCGCGCCCTCCAGGGCGGTATGATGGCCGCGCAGGCGCTTACCCTGAGCGACGAACAAGTCCAAAACTATGTGCACCAGTACATCACCCAGCTCGATGCCCAGAGCAAGGTGCTGCCTGAATCCAACGCTTACACCAAACGCCTCCGCAACCTGACGAAGGGTCTGGTGGATGTCGAGGGAGTTCCCCTGAACTTCAAGGTTTACCAGGAAGACCAGGTCAACGCCTTCGCCTGCGCCGACGGCAGCGTCCGCGTGTACACCGGCATCATGGACGTGATGACGGACAACGAACTGCTGGGCGTGATCGGCCACGAGATCGGTCACGTCGCCCTCAAGCACACCAAGAAGGAAATGCGGACCTCGATGCTCACGAGCGCGGCCCTGGAAGGCCTCGCCTCCACGAGCAACACGATGGCTACCCTGACTGATTCCCAGCTCGGCGCCATCGGCAACGCGGTCCTGAACGCCCAGTACTCCAAGAAGCAGGAGAGCCAGGCCGACGACTACGGCTATGAGTTCCTCAAGCATTCGGGCCGCAACCCGTGGGGTATGGCGATGTCCTTCGAGAAGCTGAAGGCGGTCTCCGGCGGATCCGGATCCCAGGCTTCCTCCGTCCAGAAGCTGTTCTCCTCCCATCCCGACACGGACACCCGCATCCAGCGGATGAGCGAGCGGGCCACGGCGGAGGGCTATCCGCGTCCGGCTAAATAAAATTGATTTTCCGTCCCGCAAGGGCTCGGGGCACCATCCACTTGGGATACCAACCGTGGATGGTTGCCTCTTTCTGCTGGGAGGCCACCTCATCCGGGGTGGCCTTTCTGCGTAGTTTCCAGTACTCCGCGTGCGCGCGGACTACGGCCTTGTAGGACCCCCATTTCTTGTTGATGAGATAGCTGACGGCGGAGAGGCCGTCCAGCACCATGCGCGTGAGAATGCGCCGACGGGCCTTGCCCAGGGCGCCTTCCACGCTGTATCCCTGCGTCCGGAAGGTCTTGGCCAGATTGTTCTCCAGCAGCAGGAGGTTGTTGCGGTAATTGAACTGCAGTTTCTTGGGGGAGTCGTTCGGCAGGGTGCCGCCGCCGATGTGATAGACGTAGGATTGCGGCACGACCGTCACCCGGTAGCCGGCGAGCTGGAGCCGCCAGCACAGGTCGATTTCCTCCATGTGGGCGAAGAAGCGCTCGTCCAGGCCGCCGAGTTTCTTCCAAAGCCGGCTCCGGACCATCAGGCAGGCGCCCGATACCCAGAAGACATCGGCAGGGGAGTTATACTGGCCGTGATCCTTTTCCACGATGGACATCATCCGGCCCCGGCAGAAGGGATAGCCGAACTTGTCCAGCAGGCCTCCCGCCGCGCCGGCGTACTCAAAGGCGCTCCGGTCGTAATAGGACAGGAGCTTGGGGCCGCAGGCGCCGCATTTGGGATGGGTGTCCATCCATTCCACGAGGGGCTTCAGCCAGTCCGGGGAAACCTCGATGTCGGAGTTGATGAGGACGAAATATTCGGCCTCCACCTGCTTCAGGGCGCGGTTGTACCCGCCCGTGAAACCATAGTTTTTGTCGAGGGGAATCCGGCGGACTTGCGGGAATTCCCGCTCAAGCATTTCCATGGAGCCGTCGTTAGAAGCGCTGTCCGCGACGATGACTTCCGCATCCATCCCTTCCGTGGACGCAATCAGCCCCGGAAGGAACTCGTGCAGGTAGTTCTTCGTGTTCCAGTTCAGTATGACGACGGCCGTCTTCATCTATTCTTCTTCGTGGTGGCAGTGCCCGTGACCGCAGCACTCGCCGTCTTTATGGTCATGGTCTCCATGGCCACAGCATTCGCCATCCTTGTGATCATGGTCTCCGTGTCCACAGCACTCACCGTCCTTGTGGTCGTGGTGTCCGTGGCAGTTGCCCTTTCCCTTGCCGTGGCAGCAGTGGTGCTCCTCCGGCGGGAGGAATTCCCCGTGGAGGCCTTCCGTGAGCTCTTTCTCGGTCGCGTCGCGGACGGAGACCACCTTGCCGGAGAAGTTCAGGACCTTGCCGGCCATGGGATGGTTGAAGTCCATGGTTACGCCTTCCTCCTTCACTTCCAGGACGGTGGCGTTGACGATGCTGCCGTCGGAACCTACCATCGGCAGGATCCGGCCCACCTGCATCAGGTCCTCGCGCAGTTCGCCCTTGATGGTGAAGGCGCTCTTGGGCAGGAGGATCCGGCGCTTTTCATCATAGGGGCCGTAGCCGTCTTCCGGCTGGACCGTGAAGGCGAAGAGGGCGCCCTCTTCGAGGCCTTCCACGGCCTCCTCGAACTTGGGGATAAGCATATGCATGCCCTGGATGTAATCCAAGGGCTGTTCTTCATTGGCGCTGTCCACCAGCTGGCCGTCCACAGTGAGATCGTAAGTCAGGACGACGACTTTATTCTTTTCGATTTTCATGCGTTACAGTCGATATTTTGGAACGCTAAGGTCGGTATAATTTTGGACATGCACAAACGCGCGTCGTCGGCCGTGGCGATGAGGTTGTTCCACAGGTCGATGAAATTGCCCGTCACCAGCATCTCCCGCACCGGGTGCGTAATCTGGCCGTTCTCGAAGGCGAATCCCTCGATGCCGTACGAGAAATTGCCGGTGGAGGGATTGCTGTTGCCGCCGTTGAAGCCGTTGATGAGGATGCCGTTTCCGACCTTGCAGAGGAGATCCTCCCGCGTCTTGCAGCCCCCGAAGGGCACGACTTTCGGACGGGTGGCGTCTTCGATCGTCGGTTCCATCCCGGTCTTCCCGGCGATGTACGTGTTCACGAAATAGCGGGTGATGACGCCCTTGTCGATGATGGGGAATTCCTTTGTCGCGACGCCTTCGCTATCGTAGAGACGGGCGCCGGATTCTCCCTGGTTGCGAGGGCAATCAAGGATGGTAAGATATTCAGGGAAAACGCGTTCGCCCACCTTGTCCAGCAGGAACGAGTTCTTCTGCTGCACGGCGTAGCCTCCGAGGGCGCTGAGCACCGGCGTGAGGAACTTGGAAGCGCACTCGCTGTCCACCACGATGTTGCACTTGCCGCCGGGATGGTCCTGCGGTCCGATCTGGGCGGCAGCCCGCCGGACGGCGGTTTCGCTGCAGTTTCCCAGGGCGGGGAGGATGGCTTCTAGCCGCGGCGAGGCATCCCACCAGTAGCTTGCGTAGCGGTTGCCTTCCGGGTCTTCCACCGTCACTTCGTATCCGATTTCAAAGGAGGTTTCCGTATGGCGGGCGAAGAGCCCGTTGGAGTCCATGACCACGCTGTCGAAGAGACTGTCAGAATACTCTCCCTCTTCGGAAATCAGCGTGAAACCCTTCTCCAGTTCCGCCTTCCGGCTCCACAGGGAGGTGCCGACGGCCATTTCCCGACGCTGCTCTGACGTCAGGCCTTCGTATGCGGAATCATACAGGTTCAGTTCCTTTCCGTTCAATGCGTCCTTAACTGTGCGGGCGGGATCCGGCAGGTCGCGGGCTGCGTCCGGCTCCAGCGTCCGGACTGTGTCGATGGCACCGAGGAGGAAGGCCTTCAGCCCCTCCTCTTCCAGCCGGTTGGACGAGAAACTGCCGAAGCGTCCGTCCACGAACAGCGACACCTGCAAGCTGCGGTCCAGGGCATGGGTGACCTTGTCCAGCTCTCCGTTCAGCATCCCGAACAGTTCCATCAGGCTCTTGTTCAGGGTGACGCGCACTTTCTGCGCCCCGTTCTCGAGGGCGAATTCCATCGACGCCCTTGCCAGGGCGATTTCCTTGTCTGTCAGCATCTTATTCTCCTCCTACGGTCAGGTTCCTGATAAGCACCGTCGGTATGCCGCAGGAGACGGGAGCGCTCTGCTCCTTCCCGCAGGTCCAAGCACCGGGGTCGATGACGAGGTCGTCGCCCACGGCGACGATGTCCCGCAGGGCCTCCGGGCCGTTGCCGATGATGTTGATGTCCTTGACGGGAGCCGTCAGGCGCCCGTTTTCGATGAGATAGCCGCTCTTGACGAAGAAGGTGAAGTCGCCTTCGCCGATCTTGACCTGCCCGTTCGAGAACTCATCGACATAAATCCCTTTCGGGACCGAGGCGATGATATCCTTCGGTGCGGCGTTTCCGCTTTCCATGTAGGTGGCCCGCATCCGGGGGATCGGGGCGTAGCGGAAGGATTCGCGGCGGCCGTTGCCGGTGGGGGAGACCCCGTAGTGGCGTGCGCTGATGCGGTCGTGGAGATAGGAGGTCAGGATGCCGTCCTCCACCATATAGGTCTTTTGGGCGGGTACGCCCTCGTCGTCGAAGTTGAGGGCGCCGCGGTTGCCCTTGAGGGTACCGTCGTCGATGATGTTGATGCCCTCGGCGCAGATGCGCTGGCCCATCTTGTCAGAGAAGATGGAAGTGCCTTTCCGGTTGAAATCGGCCTCGAAGGCATGGCCCATCGCTTCGTGGAGGAGGATGCCGGAGGCGCCGGCGCCCATCACCACGGGCATCTGCCCGCCCTTGGGCCGGCGGGCAGCGAAGCGGTCGTCGATGCCCGCGACAACCTGCGCGGCCATCTCCTCGATGAGCCCGTCCGTGAGCATCTCCACGCCGGTGCGGAAGCTCCGGGAGGAGGATTTATTCTCGATGTTGCCTTCCTGCTGGAAGATGGCGGTAACAACGATCGTTCCCATCGGACGCGTCTCGTACTTGAGCTCCTTCAGGGAATTGTACATCAGCACATCCGTCACCTGCCAGGCCAGGGTCGCCTGCACCTTCACGATGCGGTTGTCCCGGCTCTGGACGGCGTTCTCCAGTTTCCGGAGGAAGGGGATGAGGGCCGATGCTTCCGTTTCCCGCCAGTGTACCTGCACGGGATAGCGGTCGGCGGCGGGATTGGGCTCCCCGCGGAAGCGGCGGCCGACCAGGCGGGAGCCGTTGGCATCGGCCTGGACGGAGTGTTCATAGAAGTTGGATGTGCCGTCGGCGATGGCTGAAGCGGCCCGGGCGCTGGCGAGCATGTCGGGCATGGCCGTGCTCTCCGCATAGGCGTAGCCGGTCTTTTCTCCGCACAGGACGCGGATGCCGACGCCGTAGTCGATATGGCGGCCTCCGGCGTTCACGATGCCGTCCCGGAGTGTGAGGTTTCCATACGTGGTGTTCTCGAAGTAGAGGTCGCAGTAGTCCCCGCCGTGGCGAAGCGCCTCGGCGACCAGGGTATCCAACTGCACTTCCTCGACCCGGAACAGGTCCAGATAGTGTTGTTTAGGGTGAATCATGCGTGGCCTTGATCTGCTGATAGAGTTTGCGGTTCCGGACGGTGATGCCTTTCCGCGTCCCTTCAGCGACGATTTGGAACTCGTTCTTGCTGTTGTCTACGAGCATCCATTTGTCACAAACGGGTGCGTAGATGTCGAAAAAATACTCGAGGCCGGCATAGTATCGCCGGCGGATCACTTCGGGGGGCACGTCGTGCCCGCCTGCCTCCACGCGGGCTGCCACCCGCGCGACGGCGATTTCAGGCGAATTGAGCCACAGATATACCACCGTGACGAAGTAGCCCTGTTCCTGGGCGGTTTGCACCGTCTTGATGAGGGACCGGGTGGCCAGGGTGGTTTCGATGCAGAAATCCTCCCGTCGCTGGAAGAGATACTGCAGTTTCTTGAGCATATAGCGGCTGGCGGTGATGTACGCCGTCTCCGGATGGAACGGCGCGAAACTCTTCGCGAACTCGTCCGAATTCACGAACTCGCTGCAATCCAACAGCTCCGGGAGCAGCGTGTAGGACGCCGTCGTCTTCCCGGAGCCGTTGCAGCCGGATATGATGTACATCCGGGGCATGGGAGGCCCTTTTTATTCAGCCGTGGCCGCGTTGATCTTCTTGAGCATCGCGAACATAATGACGCCCGCGATGACGCAGAGTGCCATCAGGATCGCCCAGTTGGCCCAGAGGGGAACGCGCTCCCACAGCAGGCCGGGAATGGAGCTCAGGTAATTGCCGATGGCGGTGGAAGCGAACCACAGACCCATCATCAGACCCTTCAGGCGCGGCGGGGCGACCTTGGTGACGAAGGAGATACCCATCGGGCTGAGGAGCAGCTCCGCGAAGGTCAGGATGAGGTAAGTGCCCATCAGATAGGTCGGAACGACCGGATCCGGGGAGACGGTGCCGGCGAGTTCGGCCGGGGAGGCCTGGCCGCGGGAAGCGACGATCATCACGAGATAGCCGATGGCGGCGACGAACATGCCGAGGCCGATCTTCACCGGGGCGGAAGGCTCGCGGCCTTCGGGGTGCTTCTCGTCCTTCTTGTTCGCCAGGGCGCTGAAGATGGCCATGGAGACCGGTGTGAGGGCGACGACGAAGAACGGGTTGAACTGCTGGAACAGCTGCGGGAAGATCTCGAGCGGGTTGTCGAGGCCCTTGTAGATGCCATAGGCGCCGAGCCACAGCGCGGCGGTGACGAGGCCGCAGATGATCTTGGAGAGTTTCTTCTCACTTTGGAAGGTGGCGAAGAGGGTGTACACGGAAGCGGCAATCAGGGCGAGGGCCCAGATGTTGAAGCCGATGCGCGTCCATCCGGTGGAGAAGGCCTGGGTGTAGTCACGGGCGAACCAGGTCAGGGACTGGCCGTTCTGGTGGAAAGCCATCCAGAAGAAGATGACCACGGCGAAGACCAGGATGAGGGCGATGACGCGGCTCTTTTCCTGCGCCTTGGTGAGCTCCTTGACGGGCGTGGCGCTGGCGGCGGCCTGCTTGGCGTTCACATCGGCGTGCTGGAACCACTTCTTGCAACCGAAATAGATGGCGACGGAAGCGATCAGGGAGAGGCAGGCCACGGCGAAGCCCATGTTATAGGCGCTGGACAGGTGGTCGATGTAGTACTGGCTGAAGGCGGCGGTGTCCATCTGGCCGATGCCGGGCATCTGGCCCATCAGCTCTTCCAACTGGGAAACCTTCTCAGGGGCGATGCTGCCGTCCAGGAACTGGTGCGCGAGGGCGGGGATGTCGGCCTTGTAGATGAGGCCGGCCTTGCCCAGGAAGCGGTTGGTGATGGCGGTAGCGGCGGCCGGGGCGAACATGGCGCCGATGTTGATGGCCATATAGAATAGCGAGAAGGCGGAGTCGCGCTTCGCGGAATACTTCGGGTCGTCATAGAGGTTGCCCACCAGGACCTGCAGGTTGCCCTTGAACAGGCCGGTGCCGATGGCGATGAGCGTCAGGGCGCCGATCATCAGGGCGACGCCGAGCGTGTTGGCCGGCGTGGGGATGGAGAGGCACAGGTAACCGGCGAACATCACCGCGATACCGGTCACGACGCACTTGCCGTAACCGATCTTGTCGGCGAGCCAGCCGCCGACGACCGGCATGAAATAAACAGCTGCGAGGAAGATGGCGTAAACCTGGCTGGCGGTCGCTCCGTTCCATCCGAATTTCGCCTGGAGGAAGAGCATGAAAATGGCCAGCATGGTGTAGTAGCCGAAGCGTTCGCCGGTGTTGGCGAGAGCGAGGGCGTACAGGCCTTTGTGTTGTCCTTTGAACATATCGATTAGGTTTTTATGAATAATCACGTCCGATTTCACAAATATAACATATTATTCGTAAAAAATAGTAACTTTGTAAAGGTATATGGAAAAGAAAAGGACTTTCGGCGTCCGTCTGATGGAGTTTTTCCTGCGTCTCCATGCCCGGCTGCCGCTTGCATATCATTATGCCTGGGGACGTTTCGTCACCTGGCTTGTCCGTGACGTCTTCCGCTATCGCACGGACGTGGTCCTGACCAACCTTTCCCGCAGTTTTCCCGACAAGGATTACGACGATATCAAGGCCATTTACAAGCAGTTCTATATCCATTTCGGCGAGCTCTTTGCGGAGGCCATCTGGTTCTCCGGCTGCCGTGGCAAGAATGGCCGGGAAAAGCTCATCCGCCAGAACATCTGCGAGATCGACAATATCGACGAATTCAACGCCTTTTACGACCGTTCTTCCTCGGTGATGCTCCTGAACTCCCATGCCGGGAACTGGGAGCTGATGGGTGGTGTAGGTCAATATGACCAACTTGCCACGGGCAAGCGGACATGGACCGAAAAAGAGGTCGTCGTCCTGTACCGCGCCCTGAGCAGCAAGTTCTGGGATAGGGTGATGGCCGATGGCCGCTGCGCCCCCGTCGCGGACCTGGATTTCGAGGGCTACATCGAGGGCGGGGCCATCCTCCGCTATGCGGTCGCCCATCGGCGGGAAAAGAAAATGTACATCTTCAACACGGACCAGTATCCCTACTGGCTGGCCGGGCGTTTCTCCGTGGGCCAGTTCATGAACCAGGAAACCCTGGCGATGGGCGGCGGTGCTTCGATCGCCTGCAAGATGGGCATGTCCGTGGCCTATATCCGCTGGTACCGGACGGAACGGGGGCATTACCGCCTCTCTTTCGTTCCTTTGACGGAGAACGCGTCCGACACCACCCCGGAAGAATTGATGAAACTGTATTACAAGCATCTGGAGGAAGACATCAAGGCCCAGCCCTGGAACTATCTCTGGACGCATAAACGATGGAGAATACAATGAACTTGAACTTGAAAGTCTTAGCCGTCGGCCTTCTGCTGGCCGTCCCTGCGCTTGTGCAGGCTCAGACTGTCTCGTACAGTCTTCCGCAGACCACCGTCACCGTGGAGGTGGACGCGGTCCAGGAATCTTTCTTCGCCGGCCCTTACGCCCCCTATGCCAAGCGTTTCCTCGGCATCGACGTCCAGGAGCAGGACGCCACCCGCTCCTATGTGAAGGAAGTCCGGCTCGTCACCCGGGCGGAGGCTGATCCGAAGGCCCGGTTCTCCATCGACACGAAGGGTGTCGAGGACCGTTTCCTCGCCCTTACCGCCCAGGGCCTGGTCTCCTTCCAGGACAAGCTCGAGGCCGGCGACCTCGTCTGGCGCTTCAACCCCAAGCCGGAGGCTGACTTCGGCACCATGGGCATGACCAAGCAGACCAAGATGGAAACCCGCATCATCTGGCAGGAAGTCGAGACGGACACCGCCTTTGTGCGCGTTCCCGTGGAGGAGTCCTACCAGGTGCAGAAAACCATCGAGATGAAGGCCCAGGAGGCCGCGGATGTGGTCCTGAAGGCCCGCCGGGAGCGTTTTAACATCTCTACCGGCAACACCGATGCGACTTTCAGCGGGGAAGCGCTCGGCGCCGCCCTTGCGGAGTTGGACCGTGTGGAGCAGGAATACCTGACGCTCTTCACCGGCTACACCGTCTCCCGCGAGCAGAGCGGTTCGTTCGACGTCATTCCGTCCGCGGAGGACCGCGTCTTCCGGTATACCGCTTTCCGGCTGTCCGATCGTGAAGGACTGGTCACCGAGGGCGCCGGCACGCCCTATTATCTGGAGTTCGAGCCGGAAGAGGTCGTCGAACCGGCCGGTTCCCGCGATTCCAGGAACGCCGTCCATTACCGGATTCCCGCCGTGTGCAACGTGAAGCTGGCTTCCGGGGGAAAGACCCTCTTCCAGGGCCGCCTCCCCGTGTACCAGTTGGGCGTCGAATCCCTTTATCCCCTGAGATAATTTTCCATAAAACACTAAAAACGATATGAGCATCAAAGATTTGGAACCCAAAGTGGTATGGGGTAACTTCTACGGCCTGACCCAGGTCCCGAGACCCTCCAAGCACGAAGAGAAAGTCATTGAATATCTGCTCCAGTGGGGCAAGGACCACAACGTGGAGGTCCATAAAGACGAAACCGGAAACATCATCTTCCGCGCGCCGGCCACCCCCGGCTTCGAGAACCGCCGCGGCGTGATCCTCCAGGGCCACATGGACATGGTCCCGCAGAAGACCTCCGATTCCGACCATAACTTCCTGACCGATCCCATCAAGGCCTATGTCGATGGCGACTGGGTCACCGCGGACCGCACCACCCTCGGTGCCGACAACGGTATGGGCGTCGCGATGGGCCTGGCCGTCCTCGAGGACAAGTCCGTCCAGCACGGCCCCGTCGAGGTCCTCGTGACCTATGACGAGGAAACCGGCATGACCGGCGCCACCATGCTGAAGCCGGGCGTCCTGCAGGGCGACATCCTCATCAACATGGACTCCGAGGAGGAGGGCGAACTCTGCGTCGGCTGCGCCGGCGGTTTGGACGTCTCTGCTGAATTCAAGTATCGCAAGTATAACACGAAACCCGGCTGGAAGGGCCTGAAACTCACCGTCAAGGGCCTCCAGGGCGGACACTCCGGCATGGACATCTCCCTATACCGCGCCAACGCGAACAAGGTGATGGCCCGTATCCTCCTTCCGCTGATGGAGGTGTTCGGCGTGCAGATCGTCAGCTTCACGGGTGGTTCCCTGCGGAACGCCATCCCGTTCGAAGCCGAGGTCGAGACCGTCGTCCCCGCCGAGAACCTGGAGTCCGTGAAGAAGCTCATCGGCAACATCTTCGACGAGATCAAGGCCGAGTTCCAGGACAGCGATCCGGGTGCCGTTCTTTATGTGGACGATGTCCCCGCCGCGCCCAAGTATCTGCAGGGCAGCGTGATGCTGAACTTCGTCAAGGGCCTCCTGGCCTGCCCGTCCAGCGTCATCCGCATGAGCCAGACGATGGAAGGCCTTACCGAGACCTCCATCAACATGGCCATCGTCCGCACCGAGAAGGGCCGCGCCACGGTCCATTCCCTGATGCGCAGCGCCGTGGACACTGCGAAGATGGCCCTGGCCCAGCGCGTCCGCTGCATCTTCGAGCTCGCCGGTGCCGATGAGATCGAGTTCAAGGGCGGTTACAGCGGCTGGACGCCGAAGTTGGACACCCCGATGAACAAGGTGATGATGGAGCAGTTCCAGAAGGTGTACGGCTATCCGATGAAGATCATGGCCACCCACGGCGGTCTCGAGTGCGCCCTCCTCGGCGCCAAGTACCCGAAGTGGGAGATGGTCTCGATCGGACCTACCGTCAAGTATCCGCATTCCCCGGACGAGCGCGTGAACATCGCTTCCGTCGGCCGTACCTGGGAGTATCTCAAGGAGGTCCTGAAGAACGTTCCTGAGAAGTAGCATATCCCTCCCGGTCGCGGAAGTGGCCGGGAAAGTGAACGACGTTTTGTCGGAGCGGGGAAGAGCGGTGGTGACCGCTCCTCCCGGCGCCGGCAAATCGACGTTATTACCCCTTACCATTCTGGAAAGTGTCTCGGGGAAGGTGCTGATGCTGGAGCCAAGGCGTGTCGCTGCCCGGCAGATTGCCGAGCGGATGGCCTGGATGATCGGGGAACCCGTCGGAAAGACGGTCGGGTACCGGATGCGGTTCGAGCATAAGGTGTCTGCCGATACCCGCGTGGAGGTGCTGACCGAGGGCGTGCTGGTCCGTCGGTTGGTGGATGATCCGGGGTTGGAAGGGGTTTCCGTCGTGATTTTCGACGAGTTTCACGAGCGGAGCCTTACCACGGATGTGGCCCTGGCATTGACGCGGGAGGCGCAGCAGGTGTTGCGTCCCGACCTGAAAATATTGCTGATGTCGGCTACCATCGACACGGAAAGTTTGTGCCGGGAGTTGGATGCGCCGTTGGTGGAAAGCAAGGGGAAGATGTTCCCGGTGGAGGTTGTGCGTGGCAAGGAGGAGGCAAAGCCGGAGAATGCGGCGGAGCTAGTAGCGCAGACGGTTCGGCTGGCACATCGGGATTATGAGGGCGATATTCTGGCCTTTCTGCCTGGGGAGGCCGATATCCGGCGCTGCGCGGAACTGCTGGGGACGGCTTTGACTCCGACGCAGGTCTTTCCTCTGTATGGCATGCTTTCCGCCGCCGATCAGCGCCGGGCGATTGCCCCGAGCGCAGCGGGGGAGCGGAAGGTCGTCCTGGCGACGCCCATCGCCGAAACCTCCATTACCATCGAGGGCGTCCGCGTGGTTGTGGACAGCGGCCTCTGCCGGAAGCCGGTCTTCGACCCGCAGCGCGGTTTGAGCCGGCTGGAGACGGTCCGGATCAGCCAGGATATGGCCACCCAGCGGACCGGCCGCGCCGGCCGTGTGGCACCGGGCGTATGCTATCGTCTCTGGAGTCTCGCCACAGAACAGCGGATGGCGCTTATCCGCGTCCCGGAGGTCCTGGAGGCCGATTTGGCCCCGACCGTGCTGGACATCGCCGCCTGGGGAGAAAACCATCCCGAACGGCTTGCTTGGCTTACGCCGCCACTTTCATACGCGCTCTCGCAGGCGCGCCAGCTACTCCAATCCCTGGATGCTGTCGATGAAACTGGCCGCATCACCCCGCATGGACGCAAACTCGCCGCCCTGCCTTGTCACCCGCGCGTCGCGCAGATGCTCCTGAAGGCGGATACGCCCGAGCGGAAGGCTCTCGCGGCAGATATCGCGGCCATTCTGGAAGAAAAGGATCCTTTGGATACTCCCGAAGCGGGAGCCTATCTCCGACTGAAAGCGCTCCGCGATGCCCGCGGTTCCCGTCGGGAAGGCCGATGGAGCCGGATTGCCCGTATTGCTGAGCAGTATCGGAACATGGTTCGTGTTCCGGAAGATAATGAGGATCCCGATCCGTTCGAGGCGGGAGCCCTGATTGCGGCCGCTTATCCCGAGCGGATTGCCAAGGTGTGGAGAGATGGCGTGGGGCGGTTCTGCCTCGCGGGTGGCGACCTGGCCGCCGTGGACCCGTCCGACCCGCTGGCCGCCAGCGAATGGCTGGCCGTGGGTAGCCTGAATGCCGCCCCGGGCGGGGTGGGACGCATCTTCTTGGCCGCCCCGCTGGGTGCGTCAGATTTAAAACCTTACATCCGCCGGCGGGATGTCATTGCCTGGGACAGTCGGCAGGGGAGTGTCGTCGCACGCAGGGAATCCCGTGTGGGACAATTGGCTGTCAGTTCGCAGCCCCTCTCGGACGTGCCCCGGGAAGAGATTGACCGCGTTATCTGCGAAGCTGCGCGGAAAGAGGGTATGTCGATGCTGGATTTCTCCGAGGATGTGCAGAACCTCCAGCGCCGTGTCGCCGCCGTCGCCGCCTGGCATCCGGAGCTGGAACTGCCGGATTTATCGACAGAAACCGTCCTGGACCGGGCCTCTGAGTGGCTGTCGCCGTTCCTGGGGAAGGCGACGTCGGCAGCGGAACTCAAACGCATCGACCTTTGCGCTGCCCTTTGGGCGACATTGACCTATCCCCAGCAGCAGGCGGTGGACCGGTTGGCGCCGTCGCATATTACGGTTCCGACGGGCTCCCATATCCGCGTGGAATATCGACAGGGAGCGGATGCACCCGTCGTGCGTGTGCGCCTGCAGGAATGCTTCGGCCTGACGGACACCCCGCGCGTGGATGACGGTCGTTGTCCCGTGCTGATGGAGCTCCTTTCGCCGGGCTTCAAGCCGGTCCAGTTGACATCCGACCTGCGCAGTTTCTGGGAAGGGACCTATTTCGAGGTCCGGAAGGAGCTGAAGCGTCGCTATCCCAAGCACGCGTGGCCCGACGATCCGCTGGCCGCGGACCCGGTCCGAGGGGTCAGAAAGAAGCAGTAAGTATTTGTTTTTTCGGGAATTAATTCATATCTTTGCAGTCCTTTTTGGGAACAACGCGTCCCGGAAAGGACTTAAGTATTTAATAAACAATTAATTAACAAACAATGGTTAACCAGTACGAAACCGTTTTCATTGCAACTCCCGTTTTGTCTGAGGCCCAGATGAAGGAAGCGGTTGCCAAGTACACCCAGCTCATCCGCGACAAC
>JAFYTP010000118.1 GCA_017558775.1 Bacteroidales bacterium
AACGCCGCCTCCGACCTGGCCAATGGCCTTCTGCAGGCAGTTTAATTACGGATTATAAATCAGCCTCTTGGTCTCAGGGTCACGGCTGTAGTGCTTGAAGAAATCCCACATCACGCGGGCGGCAGGCATGAAATTCCAGTGGCCGTACTCCATCACGGCGACTAACTTGATGAGCGGGACATCTCCTTTGTAGAGTTGTCCCGTTTCCATGATGATACCATCTCCCTTGTTCGTCCGGATGGTCTCCCGGTCGCGAAGCGGCTGGCCGAAAACGGGATACTTGTCGAAGTCCATCTCGCTGACGACCTCCATGCCATTCATCGTCTCATAGGTATTCCAGGCATTGAGATAGCTGTTTCCTTTCCAGTTGTCAGGAGTCATGTAAGGGACGACCGTGTCCATGGTGCCGAAGACCGAGCAGTACGCCACCTCCACGGCGCCGCGTTTCTGGACAGCTTCGTACCAAAGGGCCTGTGAGCCGGAATAGCCGTTCCTGGGCATTCCGCCAAAGATGGCGCCGGACTCGCCGCCCACGCCGGCGAACAAGTGTGATTTCTTGATACCCAGCGCAGTAGCTGTAATCGAACCGGCGGAAAGGCCTTCAGCATATACGCGGGAAGGATCCAGCTGGGGATATTTGGCGAAGAGCGCGTAAAGGGTGGATTCCACGCCGTCGTGGCCCATCGCCTGATAGTTCGGAGAACCCTGCCATTCCATTTCCACGATGAAGAAGCGGTCCTCGGCGGCCACCTGGATGAAGCCGGAGGTCTCCGCCTGGGTGCGGGGATCGTTGGTGTTGCCGTGCAGCAGCACCATCACGGGAACGCTGTGGGCCGGAGCGCCTTCCAGCAACTCCTCGGGCCAGTACTCGTACCAGAGTTGCTTCGGAGAATTCTGCGCCTGCGGGCCGAAAACCGTCGGTTGCTCAACAATGATCCGCTTGATACCCAAGGACTCGCAGTCGAGATATGGCTCCAGCTCATAGGAGCCGTACTGCCCGAATTCAGACCCGTTGTAATGGGTATGCCGATAATTGTTGAACCGATAGTTCTTGCCAAGTACCTGCTTCCAGGCATCGGCGAAGAGTTCCTTCGCGGAAGCCTTCTCGGACGGGTTCACGACAACCTTCAACAAGGGTTCGTCCGCATGGGCGGCATTGGCTGCCTGATACGGCTTCGCCACCTTCACGGCCCCCTTCCCAGCCACATAGGCGGGAACACCGGCAGCATCGACACTCTTTCCGGCTTTGCCGCCGACGGTCATGATGCCGGCGATATGGCTGCCCGCCCGGGGCGCGACTACCTGGTTCACGAAAGTGGCACCCTGGCCGAGGCCAATCACCTTGAGATTTCCCGGGCCGCGGTTCATGTCGAACACTTTGACAAAGACGTCAAAATCGGCATCCGCCGCATATTTGTCACCGGTCGGATTGACGACGAAGGCCGTCCCGTAGGTCGAATCCAGCAGCGGCTGGAGTGCCAGGTCCTCCAGGAGCCGGGCTGCGCCTTCCTTATCCAGTTTCGTGTCCGGATAGATGAAAAATGTCGGAGTGAAATTGTAGGAGCGCCCCTCCGCGCGGGTTTCACCGCCATAAGCGATCGGGGATGTCGGCCGTGCCGTCAGGATAATGTTCTGTATCGTCTCCCGTCCGCCCGGTTGGGCGACGGCGCCCATGCAAACCGCCAGGGCAAAGGCCATCCAAAGAATCCGTTTCATATCGTGTCATTAATTACTTCGGATGCAAAAATACCGATTTAATCCGGGAAAGGCTTTCTCGGACGACAAAGAGTTTGCCGGATTGTAAACTACTGTTCCTTCAGGCCGCGACGGACGTTCTCGATCAGGGCGAGAGAAGTGTAAGTCGCGCCGGAGACGGCGTCCAGCTTCGCTTTCCGCGCCTCTTCCGGCGTCTTTCCGATCAGCGACTTAAGCAGACCACTCTCCAGCACTCTTTCCAGAAAACGGGGGCTCTCCTGATTGGGAAGGACCTTGATGTCCGTAATGACGCCCTTGCAGATGGAGATTTCCACTGGCGTGGGGCCGTGAAAACCAATGACGTCGGCGGCCAGTTCCGTCGTGTTCACTTTAAGCGTATCAACAGCTGCGGGAGCGCGACGGCTCCCGCAGGATGAGCTGCCGGCGAATGTCCCCATAAAAACAGTCGCGATGGCAATATAGAGCAGAATTCTCTTCATTCTTGTCGATTAATTGATCAGATAGACCTTCTCCAGCCCCTTGTACGTGCATTTGACCGTTGCGCGGCCGTCCACGACGGGGCCGGTGGAGATCAGGACATCGGGATCGGAGGCGCTCACCTTAATGACGGATTTATCCGTCAGCGGTGCATAGACCTGATAATGGAGCTGGTCCATGATGCCGTTGGCGTTGGTGAAGCGGACGGGGATGGCGGGAACAGCGAGTTCCTTGCCATCGGCATAGATCTTCACCTGCGGGGTCGTCGGACGGACGCAGGGGGCGCCGGGCTTGGAGAAGCCGATGCCGTGAAGGTCGAAGAGGCCGTCCGGACGGCGGGGCTGACGCGCGGCGAAAGCGGCGAAGCGGGGATCCATCTGCGGGCGCTGGATTTCAGCGCCTTCCGCGACCAGATAGATGCCGTGCTTGCCGGAGAGGCCTTCCACGGCCGGAACCGGGACCGTCAGGTGGAGCAGCTCCCCTCTCTTGCCGTCGGGAACATCGACCACCGCAATCTCACGGCCTTTCCAAGTAGCATTGGCATACGGACCGTCCAGCATCACATGGATCTTGAAAGCGCCGTGACGGCCGGGGGTCAGGAAGAGGTCCAGCTGCGTGCCGTCGCCCTTGCGGGTGCCGTCAAAAGCTTTCAGGCCCTTGTCGGCCTTGGCCAGACCGCCGAAACCGAAGTATTTGAAGCCGACGATACCGCCGTTGGTAATGCCGGCCAGGTCCATGTCGTTGCACCACACGTCGTGGTTGTCCTGCATCCAGTCCTGGTCCGTCATATAGCAGGCGTAACCAGCGGAATAATATTGGTAAGGCGGGAGTCCATAAATCTGGAAGCCTTCGCTCGTGACCTCGGCTCCGGTATAGGTCATGCCATCGGCGGCAGAAGCCGTCCAGACATTGTCCTGAGTATAAGGGTCATAGGCCGTGATGCGGACCTGTCCGCCGTCGGCGACCTTCTTCTGGTCCCATTCAATCTTCACGGGAGCCACCATCGGCTGGCGGGCATAGCCGAAGCCGCGCGGCGGACGGTGATAGAACACATACCACTGGCCGTTGATTTCCTGCAGGGAGCCGTGCGTGTTGTGCGCGGCGTTGGTGGTGGTCAAATGCTCGCCGTTCTCGTCCGGAACGACGCCGCGGGAATCAACCAGGACACCGCCGGAACGCCAGGGGCCGAGCGGGGAATCGCCGAAAGCGTAACGGAGCGCCGAGTTGGTAGAGGAAAGGCCGTAATCCGGGCCGCTGTAGCCGGAGAAGACCATCACGTACTTATTGCCCACCTTGCGGATGCTGGAGGCCTCGAAGAAGTTGAAATCGCCGGGGTTCTGGCCCTTGTACAGCGCCGGATACTGCGTTCCTTCCGGATCGCGGACCTGGCCGTACTGGGAGCTGGCCGGAATGAAATAATCGTGCAGCTGCGTGCCCGGCCGCATCGAATACATTGTGTTCTGGTCCAGTTCGCAGGCCGTCGAGTGCTGGAATCCGTAATAGACATAGGCGCGGTAGCCGATGCCGTAGTCCGGATCCTTCTTATCCGTGATATTCTCGATGAAGACGGAAGGGTCGAAGTCGATGAGCGAGCCGGGCAGGACGCCGCGACCGTCCTCCGTCACATTGATCGGGACGAACGGGCCGTCGGGCCGGTCGGACTTGCAGACGGTGGCGATGCGGCCACGCCCGCGGGAGTGCGGGTACAGGTAATAAGTCTTCTTGCCCGTCACGCGGTCCTTCACCTCCACGAGGTCGGGAGCGTACATCGTATCCCACTGCCCGTCCACGAACCAGGAGAAGAGGATGCCCTCGTCACGCCACTGGCTCAGGTCCTCCACCGGAGCCGACCACATCCGGATGTCGCCGCTGCAGTACGCCGTATAGGTGAGGTCGTGGGAGCCGATGATGTACGCGCGGTATTTTCCGGGCGCGTCGGGATCCTCGAAAACGCGGGGTTCTCCGTCGGGAAGGTGCTCCCACAGCGGAAGATAGGGATTCTGGGCCCAGACCGGAGCTACGGCCAGGAGGGACAGGAGGAGAACGCAAAGCTTCTTCATAACAGGGATGTCTTGTATTTTTTACAAATATACGAATCTTTCGTTATCTTTGTGATTACAGCTGACCACCGGAATAACATCGGAACAAAAACTTGAACATCCGAAAAAAGGGAGGACGGAAAAACTTCCTACCTTTGACCGTTCTTTTCAAACACGCACTAAAACAACCTAATAATATGAAGAAAATCATCCTCCTTTCCGCCGCCGCCCTGGCCATCGCCGGGTGCAAGGCCCCCCAGCTCGGGAAATCCTCCATCGACAAGGTCCTCAAGGCCATGACCCTAGAAGAGAAGGTCCATTTCGTCATCGGCACCGGCATGGCCGGGATGGATGACGAGGGCGCTTCCGCCACCGTCGGCGCCACCAAGAACATCGTTCCGGGCGCCGCGGGCACGACCTATCCCATCGAGCGGCTGGGCATCCCCGCCATCGTCCTTGCCGACGGCCCCGCCGGCCTCCGCATCGACCCGACCCGCGAGGGCGACGACAACACCTACTATTGCACGCACTTCCCCATCGGCACCCTGCTGGCATCGACCTGGAACCAGGAGCTGGTGGAAAACGTGGGCAAAGCCATGGGTGAAGAGGTCCATGAATACGGCGCCGACGTCTATCTCGCTCCGGCCCTGAACATCCACCGCAACCCGCTGAACGGTCGTAACTTCGAATATTATTCCGAGGATCCGGTGGTCGCCGGCAAGACCGCGGCCGCCTATGTCCGCGGCGTCCAGAGCAACGACGTGGGCACCTCCATCAAGCATTTCGCCTACAACAACCAGGAGACGAACCGCACCGG
>JAFYTP010000119.1 GCA_017558775.1 Bacteroidales bacterium
ACTTCCTTTTCGTTGTAGAGGACCTTGGTCAGGACCTCGCCTTTCTTGTTCTTGTAGAAGATCATCTGGCAGTTGGTGGCCATCGGGATCTGGAAGAAGGCGTACCAGCCCATGTTGTGGGCCTGCTGGTACGGCATGATCCGGTTCTGCGGGTCGTCGATGCCCATCAGGGCGAAGAGCGGCAGGACGGAGGTGTCGTGGCCGAAGCGAAGGTCTGCGGTGCGGTGGCTGTCCGGCTTGATGGCGGCATCGGCCTTGTCGATGAAGTCCATCAGCAGGGGACGGATGGCGAAACGGATGACGTCGCCATTCTCGACGGAACCGCCCCACATGCGGTAGATGTTGTCGTTACCGCTGGCCCAGAAATAGACCAGTTCCTCCGGAGTGAAATACTTGCGGTAGATGTCCACGCCCAGGAAATCGATGTCCTGGCACAGTCCGCCGGCGGTGTAGATGGCCTTGACGAAAGGCTCGGGGTTGCCGATGGCCGCGAGGGCGGCGTCCATATCCTTGAACAGCGGCTTCAGGAAGCGGGTGAAGTCATAGCCGGGCGTACCGGGGGCGGGCTTGAACGGCTGGGGCTCCTGGCCGCCGCGCATCCGGGCCATCTGCTCCGCCGAGAAGCTCGGACGGGGCTGCGGACGCTCACCGGGTCTCGGAACGCGGAGGCTGGGGTTGATGTAGGCCATGAAGCGCTCCGCGCTGGTATAGGTCAATTCCTGCTTGGGGCTCTTCTCCTTCAGGGTGTTGGTGAAGTTGCACATCGACACGATGCAGCGGAAGTTGGTGCTGGAGAAGCTGTTCACCTCCCAGCGGTCCTTGGCCTTGAACACGGCGGGGAAGCGCTCCACCATCCGGGTGGCCAGCATCCGGTGCTCGCGGGCGCCCCGGGGAGTCAGGGAACCTTCCATCCCCTTGTGCGCTTCCACGACGGCGTTCACATCGGCATACACCGCCTTGCCGACACCCGTCAGCAGGTCGAGGGAATCCAGGACGGCGAATGCGTCCATGGCAGCCTTCGCGAAGGTGGAGTTCTGCTCGTAGCGGGATCCGTGACGGCCGTAATGGGAAATGTAGAACGGCTTGAATCCCTTCGGGGCCTTCGTGTCCACGATCGGGTTGAATTCATAGGAATGCATGTTGTTCGCCGCACGGTCCGGATTCTCCGTAAAGAGTCTCACCGCGTCTTCCTGGGCGCCAAGGCTGAGGCAAACCGCGGACAGCATCAAGGCAGAAATGAGTTTTTTCATCAGTGTCATTATTGTTTTACTTACAAATATAACAAAATACCGACTCTCCGCAAAAATTATAGTAGATGACCGGATTATTCCTATCTTTTCTTATCTTTGTGAAGACTAATAATCAATCTGCTATGAATCAATCTTCTTTGTCCAAGCTCATTAAACCGATCCTGGCTATTGTGATCGTTATCCTGGTTGTGAGATGGTGCACCAGCAGTCTCGGAAGCGTCATCACCCTACCCGGCGGGTCGGGAAGCAGCGGCTCCGACGATTCCGGCGGCTGGTTCAGCCCGAAGGGACAGAAAGGCGAATCGACAACTACGGACCTTGAGCTCGACATCAAGGACCTGGAAAGGGAACTGGGCGTCGGGAACGAGAGTTCATCGACAACCATCAACATCCCGACCTCGAACCCCACGACCACAACGACATCGACAAACCCGCTGTCCTTCAAGGGTATCCCGATGTCCGGCACCCTTTCGGCGTTCGGCAATGAACTGGTGAAGGCCGGATTCAAGAGTCTCGGCAACGGCAGCTATACCGGCAGTTTCGCCGGCTACGACGGCTGCAAGATTACGCCCGTCGGAAGCAATCCCGTCCAGGAGGTCCGTGTCGATTTCCCCGTGATCTCCGACTGGAACGCGCTGGAGAAGGCCTATGACGACCTCCAGGCCTCCCTCACCCAGAAATACGGCAAGGAGCCGCGGACATCGACCGGCAGTAACGTGGCGGTCTATGACCTCCCCAACGGCACCATCACCCTGGACGCCGATGTCCAGAACCAGGCCACCTGGCATGTGATCATGAAGTACACGAACGCCCTGACGGTGGCATCTTCCGGAAATTTGGGACGGAATCCTATTGACGATTTGTAGGTCTTTTGGAACCACATTGTATGAAACATATCAAGCTTTTACTCGCGGCCGCCGCTATGGCCGTGGCAGTGTCTGCGGGTGCGCAGACGGAAAAATCAAGAATCCTCGAAGATGGCGGTACCGGCCCCTATAAGGCCATTATGATGGAGGAAGCTTCCCTGGCTACCCACACCATTTTCCGCCCGCAAGACCTCAGCGCTTTTGGCAAGGACAATCTGCTTCCCGTCCTCGTATGGGGCAACGGCGGTTGCGCCAACTCGCCCAGCGGTCACGTCAATTTCCTGAACGAAGTTGCTTCCCAGGGCTTCCTGATCGTTGCCATCGGCCCCAGCAACTACCAGCAGTTGGAAGGCCCGCGCCCCGGCCAGACTGGCGCGATGCCCGGCGGTATGCCTCAGATGCGTCCGGGGCAGGGTGGACAGCGTCCGCAGGGTCCTCCTCCGGGTGGCCAGCGCCCCCAGGGTGAAAGGCCCCGGATGGGCGGTGGAATGCCCCAGATGCCCGGTGGTATGTCGATGGGTGACCCGACCGGCCTGAAGCAGGCGCTCGAATGGGTCATTGCCCAGAATGCCGATGAGAACAGTCCCTACTATGGGAAACTTGATATCGACAATATCGCCGCGGCCGGCATGTCCTGCGGCGGACTCCAGGCGCTCCACATGTCCGATGACGCCCGTATCAAGACCATTATGGTCATGAACAGCGGCTTCTTCAACGGCGGTGACGACAAGGCCAGCCTCAATAAGATGAAGCAGAAATCCGTCATCTGGATCCTCGGCGGCAATACCGACATCGCCTGGGAGAACGGCCTCGACGACTTCAAGCAGATGTCCGGCACCATGCCTGCTTTCCTTTGCAGTCTGGACGGCATCGGCCATGGCGGCACCTATATGCAGCCCCACGGCGGCGACTACGCCAAAGTCGCTACCGCCTGGCTCAAATGGTGGCTCAAAGGCGACCAGGAGGCCGCTAAGATGTTCACCGGCCCCGCCCCCGGCGTCAGCAAGATGGAGAACTGGATTTACCTGCGGAAGAACATCGAATAATTGGAATCCTATTGACGATTTGGAGAACTTTGCTTAACTTTGAGAAAGTAATCCACTAAACGAACTTAACTTATGAACCAATCCATCCTTTTCAGAAGGGCAGCCCTTGCCCTCCTCATGTGTTTCCTGTTTGCCGGTTGCGGCTCCAAGCCGAATGACCCGGAGCAAGAAGTAACCTACATGCCCGATCCGATGCCCGAACCCCGCCAAGAAGTCCCGGTAGGGGAGGAACCGATTCCCGATGTGACCGCCGCGACTCCTTGGGAGGAAGAAGATCTGGCCATGGCGACGCCGGGCGGTGCGCCCATCAACGAGGAGGATTATTATGTTTCGCTGGATGTCACCAAGAACATCGAGAAACACGAAAATGGTACGCTTCGTGTCTGGATCGGCCTGGATGAAGAGAATATGCCCGCTGAATCCGCGCTCATGGAGCGTGCCGCCTCCACCATGCGTTCTGAAGCGTGTGCGTATGCCCGCATCGCACCATACGCCCCCGACTTCACGGTTGAACCGGCGGACCCCGTTGTCGTTCCCATCGATTCCGGCGGTTCGGACGTTATTTTCACCCTGTACCCTAAAAAGGATGGCGAGTTCATGGTGGGCGCCAGGATTGAACTCTTCAAAGACGAAGAATGCACGGGCAAGGGCACTCCCAAGTCCTCTGACTTCGTCTCCGTCACGGTCACCGTTGACAACTCCAAGGATGTCAAAAGTCACCTCGCCGAGCTCTGGAAAATCTTCTGGGATTACTTCCTCAAGTTCTGGGGCGCCTTCGTCGCCGTCATCCTCGGAGCCCTCATCTTCGTGATCCGCAAATACCTCAAAAAGAAAACGGGCTACGACGAGAAGGGTATTTCGAAGGAGGAATAGCAGGACCTTTCGTAGAAATAGAATAAAGAAAAAGCCAACCACTAATTAGTGATTGGCTTTTGTCTTGCTCCCCAGCTAGGACTTGAACCTAGGACCCTCTGATTAACAGTCAGATGCTCTAACCAACTGAGCTACTGAGGAATATGAACCCCGGTAAAGGGGCCCCGTTTTCGTTTCGGGATTGCAAAGGTACAACCTTTTTCGGAAACTCCAAACATTTTTGCAGTTTTTTTCGTTATCTTTGTATTCAAATCTGAAACTGTACCGGCAATGGACATTGATTTGCTAGCAAAGATGGTTAAGGAGGCGATTCTGGACCACGATTCGGTCACCCTTCCCGGGGTGGGCTGTTTCGTGGCTGAGCTCGTGCCCTCCACCTTTTCCGACAAGGGTTATACGATCAATCCGCCCTACCGCCGGCTCTATTTCTCCCCGAAGCAGGGGGCCGATACCTTCCTCGCGGACCTGTACGCCCGGGATAACCAGGGTGTCGATGCCGGGATGGCGAACCGGATCCTGACGGAGTTCCTCGCCGAGATGAAGGAAATCCTGAAGGTCAAGAAGACCGTCGTCTTCCCGGGCCTCGGCCGTCTCCGCGCCACGCGCGAGAACCACTTCTTCTTCGTTGCCGATGAGGACCTGGACATCTACCCCGAAGGTCTGGGTCTCGCCCCGCTGTCCCTCAAGACGCACGTGGAGACACCCGAGGAGGTCGCGACGGCCGTCGCGGGCTTGGCGGAGCTGATTGCGGAGCCGGAACCGGAACCTGTGGTTACTGTCGATGAGATTCCGGATCAAGTCCGGAATGACGAGCAGAAGGTTGAGCCGGAACCCGTGCCTGTGTCTGAACCAGAACCTGTGGTCGAACCTGAGCCGGTGGCAGAACCTGTGGACCAGATTCCCGATCAGGTCGGGAATGACGAGGTTGCACAGGTCGGGAATGACGAGGTCAAACCGGTCGAAGAGCCGGTCGCGGAACCGGAGCCGGTCAAGGTTGTTGAGGCTGCGCCGGTGGAAGAGCCCGAACCCAAGCCCGCGGCGAAGAAACTGAACCCGAAGGTGGTGAGGACGATTCTGATCGTCCTGGGAGCCATAGTTGCCCTGCTGCTGCTTTGTGCGCTGCTCGGGCGGATTGCACCGGGGTTGTTGGATCCGTTCCTGTATTCGAGGGAGGAATTGGAGATTCTCCGTTATTAAGTTATGAGTGTAGTTACCAGAGAAGGTTATAAGTTCCGTCAGGATATGTGCGTTCCGTGTTACCACACGGACGCCTCTTTTTATCTGAAACCGGCCGCGTTTATGGACATGGCGCAGGAAATCGCCTATTGGGCCGCCCACGAGCTGGGGTTCGGCTATGACGACCTGCATGTCCACCATACGGCCTGGGTGCTTTCCCGGATGCATTTCCATTTCGAGAACCTGCCTAAATGGCGGGACGATGTTTCGCTGTACACCTGGCACAAGGGTGCGGACGGCCTGTTCTATCTCCGTGATTTCTACCTGCAGGATAAGGACGGGAATCGCCTCGTGACCGGCACCAGCTCCTGGGTGGTGATCGATGAGCAGACGCGCCGGCTGGTCCGTCCGGAGGAGCTGCAGGAGCGGCTGGGAACCGATGGCTGCGTTATGGAGGACGCGATCGCCGAGCGCGCCCCGAAGGTGACGATGCCCCGCGGAGCGGAGCCGGAACCGGCGGGGGAGCACACGGTGGCGTACTCCGACGTGGACATCATCGGCCATACCAACAACGCCCGCTACATGGTGTGGGCGATGGACTGCATCGACTTTGAAACGGCCTCGACCCGACGGGTCCGGGACCTGTATATCAATTTCAACAAGGAAACCACGCCCGGAACGTGCGTGCAGCTTTTCCGCCTGAAGACGGAGGAGGACGGCGCGCTGGTCTGGTATGTGGAAGGCCGCGTGGACGGAAAGCCCGCCTTCTGCGTGAAGATGGTATTCTAGACTATGCGAGATCTTTTCTTCGGACAGGGCATCACCCACACGATTCTGCTGCTGGCTTTTGTCATCGGCATCGGCATCTATCTGAGCCGTTTCAAGGTCAAGGGTGTGTCCATCGGCTCCACCTGGATCCTGATCACGGGCATCGTGGTGAGCCATTTCGGCCTCCGCGCCGATCCGGAGCTGATCTCTTTTGTCAAGGAATTCGGCCTGATCCTGTTCGTCTTCTCCATTGGCCTGCAGGTGGGCCCCGGTTTCTTCCATTCCCTCAAGTCCGGGGGCTTGAAGATGAATTTCCTGGCCCTGGTGAACGTGCTCCTCGCGGCCGCCGTGACCTGGTGTCTTGCCGCCCTGTCGGGCGTGGACCTGAAGACGATGGTGGGCGTTATGTCCGGTGCGGTGACAAACACCCCGGGCCTCGGTGCCGCCCAGCAGTCCATCATTGAAGTGGCTTCGGCCGGCGGAATGGATCCCGTGGAGGCCTCCCGGACCGCTTCCGAGCTGGGCTCCGCCTACGCCGTGACCTATCCTTTCGGTGTCATTGGCGTTATCCTGGTCCTCCTCCTGTGCAAGGGCCTTTTCCGTATCGACGCGCCCAAGGAACTTGCCGAACTCGAATCCCGGGAGGGCCGTGGCGCCCATGCCCGCCGGGTGTATCTGGGCGTCCGGAACCCGGCCATCTTCGGCAAGAGCATTTACGAGATCCTGCAGGGCTTCAGCGGCGAGATGGTCGTCTCCCGAATCATGCGAGGGGAGGACGAAATCATTTTCGCAACCAGCGACACGGTCCTCCATGAAGGGGACAAGGTCCTGGTGGTCACCTCCCTGGATGAGGCCGATAAGGTCCGCGACCTCTTCGGCGAGGAACTCCCGATGCATCTGGAGGACTGGGACAAGAAGGACCATCATTACGTCACCCGTCGCCTCGTGGTCACGAAATCCTCCCTGACCGGCAAGAAACTGAAGGACCTGCATATCCGGGCCGCCTATCAAGTGAACGTGACCCGCGTCGTCCGTTCCGGCGTCGAACTCGTCGCCCGCCCGGACCTGTATATCCAGATGGGCGACGCCCTGATCGTCATCGGCGCCGAGGAAAACATCAAGCGCGTGGCCGAGGAGGTGGGCAATTCCAACGACGCCCTCGCCAAGCCGAACCTCGTGCCCATCTTCCTGGGCATCGTGGTTGGCATCCTTTTCGGCTCCATCCCTTTCCGCTTCCCGGGCATCCCGCAAGCCATCAAGCTGGGCATGGCCGGCGGCCCGCTTATCATCGCTATTCTCCTGGGCCACTTCGGCCCGAAACATAAGATTACAACTTACACAACGATGAGCGCGAACCTGATGGTCCGCGAGATCGGCATCTCCCTGTTCCTCGCGGCCGTGGGTATCGGCGCCGGCGAAAACTTCGTCAGTTCCATTGTCAACGGCGGTTACTGGTGGATCCTGTACGGCGCGCTGATCACGATGGTTCCGGTGTTCCTCACTTTTGTCATCGCCCGCTTCCTGTTCCGCCTGAACTTCTACCAGGTATGCGGCCTCATCGCGGGCTCCTGCTGCAATCCGCCGGCCCTGGCGTTTGCGCAGAGCATGTACGGAAGCGACTATACTTCCGTGAATTACGCGACGGTGTATCCGCTGTCGATGTTCCTCCGCGTGCTGGTCGCCCAGCTGCTCATCCTCATTTCCTTCGCCTGATGATTGAACTCGTATATCCCGCCAGTCCCGCCCCGGTATATCCCCGACCGACCGTGGACGCTCCCGGCCTTCCGGCCGCTTCCTCCGAAGAAATGCTGCCCCTCATCGAACCCAGCGGACTCGTGTACGGACAGGCCACCCGCGCCTGGTGCCACAGCGGCGCCAAGCCCCTGCATCCGGTGGTGCATCTCCACCTGGTGGACCGCCTCGGCCGCATCTTTCTCCAGAAAAGGTCGATGACCAAGGACCTCCTCCCGGGCTACTGGGATACGGCGGTGGGCGGTCATGTCACCTACGGCGAGCTGGCGGAGGAGTCCCTGTACCGCGAAGCTGCTGAGGAACTGGGCCTTACGGCCTTCAATCCCGTCTTCCTGGAAACCTCCGAATGGGAGACCGAACGCGACCGCGAATTCGTGTTCATTTTCGCCGCGGTGGGGAACTTCGACCTGCACCCGGAGAACGACGAAGTGACCGAGGGGCGCTGGTGGACGCAGGAGGAATTGACCGCCGCCATCGGCAAAGACCTCCTGACGCCCAATTTCGAGGCGGAATATGCCCGGATTCAGGGCCTGCTTCTCTCTCTTTTATAGGAAAATAGTCGAAAAATGCCTATCTTTACGAGGTATGGCAACCGACATCGATAAATTCGTCCACGACCAGCTTTCCGTCTGGCCGGTTGTCGCGGCGAAATACCGGGCCCTGAAGAGCGCCCAGACCCGCCAGATGACCATCGGCGGTATCCTGGTGACCCTCCAGTCCAACCCCGGCCGGATGCCTATCTTCGACCACGGCTGCCCCCTCTGCGAAGAGAATTACATGGAACGTCAGCACTTCCTGCCCTTCGAGGGCCGGAAAGGGCGGAAATACCGCGTCCTGGTGAACCGGGCGCCCATCTTCCCGAACCATCTGGTCATCACCCGCGACGTCCATGTTCCCCAGACCATCTGGCACCGGTACCCGGACATGCTGGACCTCGCCGTCCAGTTCCCGGACGACGTCATCTTCTACAACAGCCCCTTCAGCGGCACCACCGTCCCGGGCCACGCCCACTTCCAGGCCTGCCCGAAAGGGTATATGCCGATGGAACGGATCGCGGGCCGCCTGCTTCATGCCGTCGCCGTCAATGGAGGACAGGTCCCGGAAAACCTCGGGAACGACCTCTCCTTCGTCGCCTCGGTCCGTGACGCGCAACTCTTCCATTACAAGCATTTTACGCGGGGCATCTTCCTCCTTCGCGCGGAAACGTCCAAGTCGATGGCGAAGATGTTCTACCGCCTCCTGGACTGCTGCGACCTCGTGGAAGGGGAGACCGAACCCCGCTTCAACGCCCTGACCTTCTACAGTGAGGGGGAGTACCGCGCTGTCGTGATGTGCAGAGCGGCCCACCGCCCGCATCATTTCTATGCGGAAGGGGAGGACCACTTCGCCCTGAGCCCCGGCGCTGCGGACATGGCGGGTTTCTTCGTAATCCCGGAAGTCTCCGACTATGAGCGCCTGACCCCTGAAATCCTGACGGATATCCTCCAGGAGATCTCCCTCTCCGAGAAGCAGGAGGAACGTCTCCTCTGGCGCCTCGTCCGCACCCAGCCCAAGATCGAGGTCGGCATCCTTTCCGGTCCGGAAATCACCTTCGAGATCATCTCCGACGGCGCCGGTCCCCAGAAGGTCTCCTACCGCGAAGGAAAAATCGACTTTAACGGCACCCTCTACGACGAACTCGTCTTCGAAGCCCCGACCATCTCCACCCTCTTCGCCGAGCCTTCCTTCATCCTGTACGGTGTCACCATCGGCGTGGACTTCCATTGGCAGCGCCAGCAGGACCAGCAGTTCGCCGGCACCCTCAAGTTCATTGTCGATGAAGGTAAGGTGGTGGCTGTCAATGTCATCGGCGTCGAGGACTACCTCCTTAGCGTCATCTCCTCCGAGATGAAGGCCACCGCTTCGCCGGAGTTCCTGAAGGCCCATGCGGTCATCTCCCGCTCCTGGGTAATGGCGCAGATCGCCCATCGGCAGGCGGAGCACCGGAAGGTCTCCGTGCCCTATACCTTCGACAATGTCCCGTCCCTCGTGACCTGGCTGGACACGGCCCGGCCTACGGCGGAAACCGGACATCCGACGGGCGAGATCATCAAATGGTTCGACCACGACGACCACCACCGCTTCGATGTCTGTGCCGATGACCACTGCCAGCGCTACCAGGGCCTGACCCTGGCGGTGGGGGAGAAGGTCCGTGCCGCCATCGACGAAACCTGGGGCCTGGTGCTCCGCTCCGGCGGCGAACTCGTCGACGCCCGCTTCTACAAGTGCTGCGGCGGCCGCACCGAAAGCTTCTCCACGGCCTGGGCCGATGTCGACTATCCCTACCTGACCGTCCATGACGACCCCTGGTGCGACACCCACGACAAGGAAATCCTCGGCCAGGTCCTGAACGATTACGACCTGGAAACCACGGACTTCCATGACTGGACCGTCCGCTACGGCCGTAGCGAGCTCGCCGCCCTCATCGCCCGCCGCTCCGGCGTCGATATCGGCGACCTCGTCGCCCTGGAACCCCTCGAACGGGGCGGTTCCGGCCGCATCAAGAAACTGCGCATCGTCGGCTCCAAGGCCACATTGACAGTGGGCAAGGAACTGATGATCCGGCGCTTCCTCTCCGAAAGCCACCTGTATAGCTCCTGGTTCGACGTGGAGATGACGGCCGATGAAGTCGTCCTCCGCGGCCACGGCTGGGGCCACGGCGTAGGCCTGTGCCAGATCGGCGCCGCCGTCATGGCCGCCAACGGAAAGACCTTCGAAGAAATCTTGTCCTTCTACTATCCCGGCACTACCCTCGAACGATGAAAGCACGCTCTCCCTGGCTGTGGGTTCCCACCCTGTATTTCGCGGAAGGCCTTCCGTATTTTATCGTGAACACGATTTCCGTCGTGATTCTCAAGGACTTGGGCATGGATAACGCCCGGTTGGCCCTGCTGACCAGCCTCATCGGCCTTCCCTGGCTCATCAAGCCGCTCTGGAGCCCCTTCGTGGACATTTTCAAGAGCAAACGGTGGTGGATTGTGACGATGCAACTGCTGATGGCGGTCGCCGTCGGCGTGCTCGCCGCCACGCTGCCTGCCTCCTCCACTTTCACGTGGATGCTGATTCTCTTCGTGATCACGGGCTTTGCCTCCGCATCGCACGACATCGCGGCGGACGGCTACTACATGCTGGCCCTCGATGAGGGGCGGCAGTCCGCTTTCGTCGGTATCCGCAATACTTTCTATCGGATTGCCATGGTGTTCGGTCAGGGTGTACTGGTTGTTCTGGCCGGCGTGTTGGAAAAGCGGACCGGAGCTGTTTCACAGGCCTGGTGTTACACGCTCCTCGCTACGGCTCTCATCCTGGCCCTCGTGACGGCCTGGCACGCTTTCGCCCTGCCGCGTCCCGCCGAAGACCAGACCGCCGGGAAGAAGAGCACCGGTGAAATCTTCAAAGAGTTCGGCGCTGCGTTTGGCAGCTTCTTCACGAAGTCCGGCATCGTCCTGCTCGTCTGTTTCCTCCTGCTGTACCGCCTCCCGGAGGCACTCTCCGTCAAGCTCTTATATCCTTTCTTCAGCGATGCGATTGCTGACGGAGGTCTGGGCTTGGACAAGGCGGCGTATGGTATGATATACGGCACCGCCGGTGTGATTGCCCTCCTCGCGGGCGGCATCCTGGGCGGTTGGGACATCTCCCGCCGGGGTCTCCGTCGATGCCTGCTGCCGATGGCCCTCAGCCTCGCCCTGCCCTGTGCCGTGTACCTGTTCTTGGCCATCACCCAGCCCGCCTCCCTCTGGACCGTCGGCGCCTGTGTGGTGTTCGACCAGTTCGGCTACGGCTACGGTTTCACCGCCTATACGGTATATATGATGCACTTCGCCCTGGGCCCGCTCAAGACCTCGCACTATGCGATCTGCACCGGCTTCATGGCCCTGTCGATGCTGCTTCCGGGCGCTGTGGCAGGGTATCTGCAAGAGGCTTTGGGGTACGTGGGGTTCTTCGTCCTGGTGATGGTCTGTTGCCTCGCCACCGTGGCCGTGACCCTGTATGCGCGCCGTCGCGTCCCGGCCGATTATGGACGCGTTAAGAAAGACTGACTATGAAGAAGATTCTGACCTTGTTCCTGCTGCTGGCGAGCCTCTCGCTCTCCGCGCAAGTGTATACCGGCATCGACATGCTGGAGCGGTACGGTTTTGAGGAACTCCGCGGCAAGCGGGTTGGCCTGGTGACGAACCCCTCCGGCGTGGACCGTTTCCTCCGTTCCACCATCGACATACTCTTTGAAGCGCCTGAGGTGAACCTCGTGGCCCTGTACGGCCCCGAGCACGGTGTCCGCGGGGACGCCTATGCCGGCGACCATGTCGCCAGTGGCAAGGACCCCAAGACCGGCCTGCCGGTGTACTCCCTCTACGGCTCCACCCGGAAACCCACGCCCGAAATGCTCAAAGGTGTCGATGTGATGGTGTATGATATCCAGGACGTCGGCACGCGCTCCTATACCTTCATTTCCACCCTGGGCCTGGTGATGCGGGCCTGCGCGGAAAAGGACATCGAGGTCATTGTCCTGGACCGTCCCAACCCGCTGGGCGGCCTGAAGGTCGAGGGCAGCTATGTGGAACCGGGCTTCTTCTCCTTCGTCAGCGAGTTCCGCATCCCGTACATCTACGGCCTCACAGTCGGCGAGCTCGCCGGCCTCATCAACGAGGAAGGCCTCAACTGCGGCGTGGACGGCAAGGAAGCCCCGCTCAAGTGCCGCCTCACCGTCATCCCGATGCGGGGATGGGAAAGGTCGATGCTATACAAGGATACCGGCCTTCCCTGGATCCTCCCGTCGCCCAACATCCCCTCGGAAGCATCGGCCATCGGCTATCCTTCCGCCGGCATCGCAGGTGAGTTCGGCTACCTGCACATCGGCGTGGGCTACACCATCCCTTTCCAGACCTTCGCGGCCCCCTGGATCGACGCGGACAAACTGAAGGAAAAACTGGACAGTTACAACATCTCCGGCACCGCTTTCCGGACGATTCATTACAAGCCTTTGACGGCCAAAGACATGCAGCACGGCGTACAATTTTTCTATACGGATTACGAAGCCGCGACGATTTCTTTGACGCAATTTTATGTCATGCAGGCCGTCCAGGAGCTGTATCCGGCCCGCAATCCGTACAAGACGCTGGGCAAGACCAGAATGCTCGATATCGTTTGTGGCACGGATTATGTGAGGAAGGAATTCGGAAAGCGTTTGAAAGTCGAGGATATAGAGTCCTGGTGGATGAAAGATGCCGAAGCTTTCAAGGAACTTTCAAAAAACTATTACTTATATCGCTAACATTTAAAACTAGAGAGCCATGAAAAGGATGATCAACACCTTCGCCGCAGTGCTCATCACCTTTGTGATGATCGCGGCCCCTGAGGCAGTTGCCCAGTCCCGCCGTTCCGGCGGATCCTCCGCCGCTTCTCGGTCGTCCTCTTCCCAGACCACGACCCGCGGATCTTCTTCGATGAGCCGTTCGTCCGGCTCTGTATCTTCTTCCCGTTCTTCCGGCGGTTCCAGCAGCCGCTCGGCCAGCGTCTCGACGAGCCGGTCTTCCAGCCCGTCCGTGAGCCGCAGCACCGGTTCCTCCTCCAGCCGTTCTTCCTTCGCGCAGAACGACCGGACCAGCCGCAGCACCGGCTCCACCAGCCGCTCCACCGGCAGCAGCACGACCAGCCGTTCTTCCGGTAGCACTTCTACCGCGACGACCAGCCGCTCCTCCGGAAGCTCCTCCAGCGCGACCACCAGCCGTAGCACCGGTTCCTCCACCGCCCGTTCCGCGGGCACCGTGGACCAGAACGACCGGACCAGCCGCAGCACCGGTTCTTCCACCTCCCGTTCCGCGGGTACCGTGGACCAGAACACCCGGACCAGCCGCAGCACCGGCAGTTCCTCCGCTACGACCACCAGCCGCAGCACCGGTTCCTCCACCGCCCGTTCCGCGGGCACCGTGGATCAGAACACCCGGACCAGCCGGTCCACCGGCAGCTCCTCCGCCGCGACCACGAGCCGCAGCACCGGAAGCACCACTTCCCGGAGCACCGCGACGACCAGCCGTTCCGCCTCTTCCGCCCAGAGCACGACCGGCACCGCCGTTCGTTCTTCCAGCAATGTCACCCGCAACGGCCTCGGCTACAACGCGGCGAACGAAGCTCCGGCTTCCTCTTCCGTGAAGAACACCGAGCCCATGCGCGACCACGCTGGCAACTACCGCTATAACGACGACTTCCGGATGGACAACGGACACAACCTGCACAGAGTACCTCCTCGTGAGCGTGACATGCTTGCATGGGATCGTCCGGGCCACTTCTGGGACCACCGTCCGCACTACTTCGGGTACCGGATCAAGGTTCTGCCTCCGCACTACCGCCGGATCACCCACTGGGGCATCGACTACTACTTCTACGAGGGTATCTACTACCGTCCGTTCGGAGGTGTGTATGTCGTCTGCCGCCCGCCGTTCGGAACTCCGCTCGAGAGAGCGATCGACAGGGCCATGTTCAACCTGGTGAGATTCTCCTACTACTGCAACACGTACCGGACCTATAACACGGTCTTCGACAATTACAACGTGATTGCTCAGCAGAACCTGATCATCGCCCAGAACAACGCCCGCATCGCCGCTCAGAACGCGAGCTACGCGCTCAACAGCGGCCGCGCCCTCTCCGCCTACGAGCTGGCCAACAAGCTCGGCCTCGTGCAGAGCTACGCCTACGCCAACTCCGACTACTTCTACCAGGACGGTGTGTTCTACAGCGTGAGCGCCTCCGGCACTTACACTACCATCGTCCCGCCGGCCGGAGCCCTGGTGAGCTCCCTCCCGGACGACTACGAGACCATCGTGCTGAACGGCGTCGAATACTACATGGTGGACAATACGGTTTACCGTACCACCCTCTTCGACGGTCAGCCTTACCTCGAGGTCCTGGGCCAGATGTACGGCTCCCTGTACAACCAGTACAGCATCTACCGTTAATCGGTAGCTCCTCATAAAAAAGGCGTCACCCCTCCGGGTGGCGCCTTTCTTTGTCGTCATTCCGGGCTTGACCCGGAATCTAATCCAGGTCGTCGTCCACGTCCGTGACGGCGGCGCCGTTGCCCATCAGGAAGGATTTCATGAACTCGTTGATGTCGCCGTCCAGGACGCCCTGGGTGTCGGCGGTGTTGTAGCCGGTGCGGAGGTCCTTCACGAGCTTGTAGGGGTGGAGGACGTAGTTGCGGATCTGGGAACCCCATTCGATGCGCTTCTTCTGGCCTTCGAGTTCGGCCTGCTTCTCCTGGCGCTTCTTGAGTTCGATGTCGTAGAGGCGGGACTTCAGGATGAGGAGGGCGCGCTGGCGGTTGTCCTGCTGGGAGCGCGTCTCGGTGTTTTCCACCATGATACCCGAGGGGATGTGGCGCACGCGGACGCCGGTTTCAACCTTGTTCACGTTCTGGCCGCCGTGGCCGCCGGAACGGAAGGTGTCCCACTCGAGGTCGCCGGGGTTGATTTCGATGTGGATGGAATCATCGACCAGCGGATAGACAAAGACCGACGAGAAGGTGGTCTGGCGCTTGCCCTGGGCGTTGAACGGGGAGATGCGGACGAGGCGGTGGACGCCGTTTTCGGCCTTCAGGTAGCCGTAGGCGTAGTCGCCCTCGACCTCGATGGTGGCGGACTTGATGCCGGCTTCTTCGCCTTCCAGCAGGGAAGTGACCGTCATCTTGTAGCCGTTGCGCTCGCCCCAGCGGAGATACATGCGCATGAGCATCGACGACCAGTCGTTCGCCTCCGTGCCGCCGGCGCCGGAATTGATGGTGAGGACCGCGCCGAGGTTGTCGCCTTCGTTTCCCAGCATGTTCTTGAGTTCCAGGGCTTCCACGGCCTCGACGGCCTTCGCGAAGGTGGCGTCGAGTTCGCGGGATTCAT
>JAFYTP010000014.1 GCA_017558775.1 Bacteroidales bacterium
CCGCCGGGACCGCCGGGGCCCATGCCACCGCCGGGGAAGCCGCCAGGGCCCATGCCGCCGGGACGTCCGCCGCCCATGCCGCCCTGCATACGACGCTGCATCTCAGCTTCCTGACGACGACGGTCCTTGCGGTAAGCCTTCAGTTGGTCCTTGGTCAGGACCTCTTCCAGCTCCTTCTCATAATCCTTGCGGGCCTGCTGCATCTGCTGCATGCGCTCCTGCATGTCGCCCATCTGCTCCTGCATCTTCTGGAAGAACGCCATGCGCTCCTCGTCGCTCATCTTGCGCATGTCGATGCGCTCGCCGTTCTCGTCCACCATACCGGTACGGGCGGGGGTGAAGTTCATCTGGGGGGCATACTTGAGGTTGATCGCGAGCACGGCAGCCGCCTGCTCGCCGGAAAGCTGGTACTTTTTAACCATCTCGTTGGTGCGGTTGACCACCCAAACGCTGTCAGACACAGGCTCCTGGAACGCGGGACGATCGCCGCGCTCGGGCCTTCCTTCCTGCGCAAACAGGGACACAGCGCACAGCACTCCCGCTGCCGCTGCAAGGATTCTCAGGGTTTTCATTGTGGAAATATGTTTTGAAACTGTCATCATTTATGGGTCATGGACAGTTTCTTTGACACGGCCGGGCCGCGCGGGTTTAACCGGAGATCAGTCTTTTATGACAATTGCGGAGGCCCAGACCTCGCATCCTTCGCCGCGGCCCACGAATCCGAGCCGTTCGGTGGTGGTGGCTTTGACGGAGACCGCGTCGACAGAAACGCCAAGGATCGGCGCGAGGGTTTCCCGCATCAAGACGATATGCGGGGCAAGTTTAGGCCGCTGCAGGGCGATGGTGACATCGACATTCCCCACCCGGAAGCCGCGCTCCTGGATGAGGGCGACGACTTTCCCGAGAAGGATCTTGCTGTCGATGCCTTTCCACTCGTCGGAGGTGTCGGGGAAGAGGTGGCCGATGTCCCCGAGGGCGAGGGCCCCGAGGAGGGCGTCGCAGAGGGCGTGGATGGCCACGTCGCCGTCCGAATGGGCGACGAAACCGGTTTCCGACGGGATGCGCACCCCGCCCAGCCACATCGGCAGGCCCTCCGCGAGGGCATGCACGTCGTATCCGTTTCCAATTCTGAGTTCCATGTCCACAAAGGTAACGAAAAAAATGCTACATTTGTAAATTAAGAAATATAGGAACGGCCATGGCTATTTTCAATTTCGGTTTCTTCGGAAACCCGGAGCACCGGGTATTCAATTACAAGCCCCGCTATTACGATCCCGAGGAGGAGGAGCGCCGCCGCATGTTCGGCGACGTGGACGGCACCAACGAGAAGGCGAAGGCGGAGGGCAAGTACGTGCCGGGCAGCAGCATCCGCGGCGCCTGGCGTGACGGCAACTACAAGCGCTCCCGCTCGACGGCCTCCCGCACCCAGACCATCATCGGCCTCATCACCCTCCTGCTGATCGCGGCCGTGCTGATCTTCATTACGAAATTCTACGCGCTCCTGTAACCGATGCAACTGAAAATCCTTCCCCGGAACATCGCGGACATGATTGCCGCGGGAGAGGTCGTCCAGCGGCCGTCTTCCGTGGTGAAGGAACTCATGGAGAATGCCGTCGACGCCGGCGCGGACCAGATTTCCGTGACGGTGACCGATGCCGGCCGGACGCTCATCCAGGTGATTGACAACGGCTCCGGCATGTCGCCCGACGACGCCGTGCTGTGCTTCGAACGCCACGCCACCTCCAAGATCGCCACCGCCGATGACCTGCAGGAAATCACCACCTTCGGTTTCCGCGGCGAGGCCCTCGCCTCCATAGCCGCCGTCGCCGATGTCGTCCTGCGGACCCGCCGTGAAGAGGACGAAGTGGGCGTTGAGGTGGAGATCTCCGGCTCCGAGCACCTCTCCACCCGGGAGGTCGCGGCCCCCAAGGGTTCCAACTTCGCCGTCCGGAACCTGTTCTACAACATCCCCGCCCGCCGCAAGTTCCTCAAGTCCGACACCGTGGAGTTCCGCCACATCGTGGAGGAGTTCCAGCGTGTGGCTCTTACGCGGCCGGGAATCGGCTTCACCCTGATGCACAACGGCCGGGACGTCCATGTCCTGAAGTCGGCCAAATCCCTCAAGTTCCGGATTATGGACCTGCTCGGCCCCGGCGTCGTAGGCGAGGTGGTGGACATCGCCGCGGATACCTCCCTGGTCCGTGTCCATGGTTTCGTGGGCCGTCCGGAATCCGCCAAGAAGACCCTTGGCAACCAGTTCCTCTTCGTCAACGGCCGCTACTTCCGCAGCGCTTATCTCCATAAGGCGGTGATGAAGGCCTACGAGGCCCTGATTCCGGAAGGGACCACCCCGTCCTACTTCATCTTCCTGGAGGTGGACCCCTCCACCATCGACGTGAATATCCATCCCACGAAGACCGAGATCAAGTTCGAGGAGGACAGCGTCATCTTCCAGACGCTGTACGCCTGCGTCCGCGAGGCCACGGCCCGGGGCGGTGCCGGCGGAGACATCGACTTTGACAATCCCGAGGCCCGGGAGATGCCCCTCATCGGCCCCCGCTTCGAAGAATACCGTCCGGTCAGCATTCCTACGGCCGGCGTGGACCCGGACTACAACCCCTTCAATGCGGGTGGCAAGTATCTGGACGACCGGGATTTCGGCCCCGCGCCGGCACCGGACTATACCCAGCATCCGTCCTATACCATCGACAAGCACGAAGACTACGGCAAGCTCTTCGAGGACCGGACGATGCCTACGGCACAGGTCCTGGTGGTCCAGGGGAAGTACATCTTCTCCCAGTCCGCTTCCGGCGTGATGGTCGTGAACGTCCGCCGCGCCCGCGAGCGCATCCTTTTCGACCGCTTCCTGAAAGTCCTCAGCGAGGATGTCCCCGTGAGCCAGAGCACCCTCTTCCCGGTGCAAGTCAATGTGGGCATCCAGGGCCGTCTGCTCTTCGACGCGAACCAGGACCTCCTGAAGCGCCTGGGCTTCGACATCGAGGCCTTCGGCTCGGACACGGTCGTGGTGAACGGCGTCCCGGAAGGGTACGTCACCGACCCCGGCAAGGTCCATACGATGGTGGGGGACCTCATCCTCATCCTCAATGACGACCACGGCGCCCTGCCGGAGATGATGGTCCAGTCCCTGGCGCAGAAGTTCGCCGTCCTGGGCGCTTCCGGCGGCGAAAAACTGTCCTCGCCGGTAGAGGCCCAGCGCCTGCTGGACGCCCTCCTCGGCTCTTCCAACCCCGAATTCACGTCCTCCGGCCGCCGGATCATCAGCATCCTCCCGCTGGACGAAATTGAAAAAAGATTCTGATGGCATCTACCAATACTTTCCTTGACAGGATACCGCCGGTCACCCGGAGCCTTCTCATCGTGAACGTGATCATGTTCGTGGCCACGCTGTTGAACGAGAACTTCATGATCAGGACCTTTGCGCTGTTCTATCCGGCCTCTCCGCTGTTCCACTGGTGGCAGCCCCTCACGCACTTGTTCATGCACGGAGGCTGGTGGCACATCCTCTTCAATATGTACGCCCTCGTGATGTTCGGCTCGATCGTGGAGCGGTCCCTCGGGACGAAGAAGTTCCTGATCCTGTACTTTGTCACGGGCTTAGGCGCCGTCGCCCTGCACTTGGGCGCGGAATGGCTGGACATCCAGCGGCTGGCCGCATCGGCCGATCCGACCGCCCCGACGGCCATATTCGATATCTACCGCAGCCCGATGGTCGGTGCTTCCGGTGCGGTTTACGGTGTGATCGTCGCTTTCGCGATGCTCTATCCCGAGGCGCGGATGACGCTCATCTTCCCGCCGGTCACTCTGGACGCCAAGTGGATGGTCATCATCTTCGTGGGCATCGAACTGCTCACGGGTATTGCTCAATTCCACGGATTTTCCGGGGGGCTTAACATCGCCCATTTCGCGCATCTGGGCGGCGCCTTGTTTGGTTTCCTGCTGGTCTGGTACTGGCGTAAACGCGGCGAACTTTGGCGGAGGTAAGGAAAAAGCATGGCTTGTTCTCCCGGATCACTTTCGGGACGGCGACTCTCATTCTTTGCGGGTTGCTGGCGCTTTGTTACCTGTCTGTCATCGTGAATCCGGCCCGGGCCTGGTACTTCACCATCTTCGGCCTGCTGTTCATTCCGCTGGTGCTGCTGGCCGTCGCGTTCTTCATCTGGGCCATCTTCCGCCGTTCCCGGATGACGGCGCTCCTGCTGGTGACGCTCCTTCCGGCGGTGTTCTTCATCGGCAGGTATTATCAGCGCAAGGCGCCGGAGACGGAGCGCGAGCCCACGCTCAAAGTCGTCTCCTACAACGTCGGCCTTTTCGCGCACGGGAATAAGGGTGACAAGCGGTTGGTTTTGGCCGATTCGGTCGCGGCGTACCTGCGCCGCACGGATGCCGATATCATTTGCCTGCAGGAATTCTACCTGCCGAACACCCTGAACATGGACGCCTGGTTCCGGGATCATTTCCCGGGATATCGGGCTGAATATTATGTGCTTACCGGCGCGAAAGGACATGCCGGCAACGTCACGCTCTCCCGCCGTCCCGTCTTGAACAGGGGGAAGATCGACTTTGAAAAGTCCACGAACCTGGCCCTCCATACGGACATCCAGCTGGACAGCGCCGTCCTGCGCTTCTACAACTGCCATTTCGAGAGTTACAACATCTCCCTGTCGGGTCTGGTGAAGTCCATCGGCCACCGGGACGACGAGGTCGTGGAGGACACCGGCCGCAAGATGCGCCGGTCTATCACCCAGCGGCCCAAGCAGGTGGAGGAGGTGATCAAGGACATCGACGCATGCCCTGTCCGCTCGGTCGTGCTGGGCGATTTCAACGACAATCCGCTTTCCTATACGGTGCACCGGCTCCTGCGCGGCGGCCGCAAGGACGCCTTCGTCCAGGCCGGCAAGGGGTTCGGCGCCACTTTCCGCACCTTCTGGCCTCTCTTGAGGATCGATTACGTCCTCTATCCGCGAGACCTCCACGCCGTCAGCTACGAGGTCCCGAAAGTCAAGTATTCCGACCATTATCCCGTCATTGCCACTTACTATGAAACGCGATGAAGTCCTTGCCGAGGCGCTGAAAACGCTCCGCGCCGGCGGCACGATCCTCTATCCCACCGACACCGTGTGGGGGCTCGGCTGCGACGCCACGAACCCCGAGGCCGTAGCCAAGATCTTTGCCATCAAGAAACGCAGCGAGGCGAAATCCCTGGTCCTGCTGGCTTCCGACCTGGACATGGTCGCGAAGTACGTGCGGCAGATTCCGTCCATCGCCGTGGACCTTGTGGAGGTCAATGACAAGCCGATGACGATCATCTATCCCGAGGCCCAGGCGGGCGTCGAGGGCGAACCCGGCGACCGCTGGCACCTGGCCTGGAACGCTGTCGCCGAAGACGGTTCCGTGGGCATCCGCATCCCGCTGTTCGACCTGTGCAAGGACATCGCCTTCAAGCTGGGCCGTCCGTTGGTATCGACCTCCGCGAATATCTCCGGCGAACCCACGCCGGTCCGTTTCAGCGACATCCCGCAGGAGATCAAGGACGCTGTCGATTTCGTCGTCCCGCCCTCCTTCGACACCGATTCCACCGGCAAGGCCTCCCAGATTATCAAGGTCGGGATGGACGGGGAAGTCGAGATCATCCGGATGTAATGGAAATCTTCTACGCATACGAGGCCGACGGCCGCTTCTGCCGGCTGGACGCCGACGAGTCCGGGCACTGCGTCCGTGTGCTGCGACACCGCGCCGGGGACGAGATCAACGTCATCGACGGGCAGGGGACGATGTTCCGCTGCCGTTTGGTCGATGACAACCCGAAGGGGGCCGAGGCCGAGGTGCTGGAGGCTTTCCCCGGCTGGGGCGGGCACCCGTACCGGCTGACCGTCGCCTGCTGCCCCACGAAGAATAACGACCGCTTCGAGTGGTTCGTGGAAAAGGCCACCGAGGTGGGCGTGGACCGCATCGTGCCGGTCATCGGCGAGCGCTCCGAGCGCAAGGTCTACAAGACCGACCGCGCCCTCCGCATCGCCCTCTCCGCTACCAAACAGTCCCTCAAATCCCGCATCCCTCAGATTGACGAGCCCATTTCCGTGAAGGACTTTATCAGTCATTCCGGGCTTGACCCGGAATCTCTGAAACTCATCGCCTATTGCTTCGAAGGCGACACGAAGCGCATCTCCATCCAGGAAGCCTTGCGTTCCTACACCGGCCGGGACGTGACCGTCCTCATCGGCCCGGAAGGGGATTTCTCTCCGGAGGAAGCGCGCCTGGCCGTTGAGAAGGGCTACATCCCCGTGCACCTGGGCGCCTCCCGCCTCCGCACGGAGACTGCCGCCGTCGTCGCCGCCACGGCCGTTTATCTTGCCTTCGAGTAGTGTACATCGGCCTCATATCGGACAGTCACGGGACATTCAGTTCCGAATTCAAGGAGTTTTTGGCGCCGGTCGATGAGATCTGGCACGCCGGGGATTTCGGCGGGGGACTGGAGACGGAGAAGGAGGTCGCGGCGTTCAAGCCGATGAAGGGCGTTGTGGGCAACTGCGACGACCGGCGGCTGCTGGACGAGTGCCCGATGTACCGCTTCTGGGAGTGTGAGGGCCTGAAAATCTTGATGATGCATATCGGCGGTTCTCCGGGACATTATTATCCCGAAGCGCGGAAATTGATCCGGCAGTATCACCCCGACATTTTCGTTTGCGGTCATTCTCACATATTGAAAGTGATGAATGATAAGTCTGAAAATCTGCTGTATATCAACCCCGGGGCCTGTGGAAAGCAGGGTTGGCACACCTTTCGGACCGCGCTCCGCTTTCACATTGATAGTGGGAAAGTGCACGGTATGGAGGTGTTCGAACTGAAACGCGGCTCTGATGTGATTTGACGCCGCAGATTGGTTGATTATAAATTTTTTGCGAAAATTCTTTGAAGTGTCAAGAAAACACATTACCTTTGCCGCCGGAAAGTGTTTTGTTTAACTAGTTATACTTATTAGACCATGAAAAAGGTATTTATGTCCGCCGCTGTCGTCGCTATGATGATCTGCGCTGCCGCTTGCGGCAACAACAATTCCAAGAAGGCTGCTGAGGCTGCTGCCGACGCCGCTGTCGAGGAGGCCACCGAGGCTGTCGAGGCTATCGACTCCACCGTTTCCGCCGCCGCCGACTCCGTGATCGCCGCCGCCAACCAGGTTGTCGAGGAGATCGCCGAGTAAGCTTTACGCATACATCATCGCGATGAGATATTGTCCCAATTGGAACAATATCTTTTTTTTGTATCTTAGCGGAACCAAAACGACGGACAGATGGCTGTGAAAGGTACGACGAAAGCGACGAAGACCGTGTGGTTCTGCTCGAACTGCGGCAACGAATACGCCAAGTGGATGGGCAAGTGCCCCGCCTGCGGGGAATGGAACACCCTGGTGGAGCAGGAGGTGGCGACCGGCAAGCGGCCGCTTTCCGTATCCGTTCCGGGCAGCGGGCGTAAGCCGATGCCCCTCCGCGACGTGTCCACGGCGGCGGAGGACCGCGTCTCCCTCGGCAGCGCCGAGGTGGACCGTCTCCTGGGCGGTGGCATCGTCAAGGGTTCCCTCGTGCTGATGGGCGGCGAACCCGGCATCGGCAAATCGACACTTTCCCTCCAGATTCCCCTGAGTTGTCCTTCCCTGAAAGTGCTCTATGTCACGGGCGAGGAAAGCGTCAAGCAGGTGAAGATGCGGGCGGACCGCCTGGGCGGCGATGCTTCCAATTGCCTGATTTACAGCGAGACATTGATGGAGAATATCATTGCTGAGGCCGAGGCGACGGCGCCCGACCTCGTGATCGTGGACTCCGTCCAAACGATGTACTGCCAGAATGTGGAGTCTACGGCCGGCTCCGTGTCGCAGGTCAAGGAAGTGGCTGCGACCCTGCTGCGTTTCGCCAAGGGCAGCGGCATCCCCGTCATCCTCATCGGCCATATCACCAAGGAAGGCACCATCGCGGGCCCGAAGGTCCTGGAGCACATTGTCGATGTGGTCCTCCAGTTCGAGGGCGAGAACCGCGGCGCCTACCGCGTCCTCCGCAGCATCAAGAACCGCTTCGGCTCCACCTCCGAGCTCGCCGTCTTCGAGATGACCGGCGCCGGACTCCGCCAGGTGGCGAACCCGTCGGAACTGCTGATCCCTCAGCACGAAGACGGCCTCAGCGGCACGGCCGTGAGCGCCATGCTGGACGGTAATCGCCCCTTCATGTTCGAGGTGCAGGCGCTCGTTTCCTCCGCCGTGTACGGCACGGCCCAACGCAGCGCGACGGGCTTCGACGTCCGCCGCTTGAATATGCTCCTGGCCGTTCTGGAGCGTCGCGCGGGCTTCAAGCTCAGCCAGAAGGACGTGTTCCTGAACATGGCCGGCGGTCTCCGCATCACGGACCCGGCCTGCGACCTCGCGGTCGTCGTGGCTGTCCTGTCGTCTAACTTTGACTTCGCCATCCCGGGCGACGTGTGCTTCGCCGGGGAAGTGGGCCTCAGCGGCGAGATTCGGCCGGTTTCCCAGGCCGAGCGCCGCGCTGTCGAGGCTGCCCGTCTCGGCTTCCGCCGCATCTTCGTCTCCTCCTACACGCGCTTCGACCGCAAGCCGGAGGGCATCGAGGTCGTGAAGGTCGCCGACATCCCCGCTCTCGTCAAATCCCTGTTCCGATGAATGACCGTACGAAGACCTCTCTGATCAAGTGGCTGCTGGTGGCACTGCTGTGCTTTGCCGTCGGCGGCCTGACCGCCCTGTGGAACAACCATCGCCCCTTCACCAAGGAGCAGCGCCTCATCATCCGCCAGTCCGATTCCGTGATGTACGTGACCACCTGGCCGGAGGACAGCGCGGTCCTGCGCACCCCTTGCGCGAACCTCACCAAGGCCGAACTTAAGTCCAAGGATCTCAAGACATTGACAGCCAAGATGCTCAAGACGCTGCGCTCCCCGCAGCACGACGGCGTGGGCATCGCCGCCCCGCAGGTGGGCATCAGCAAGCGTATCATCTGGCTCCAGCGCTTCGACAAGGACGGCGGTCCCTTCGAGTGCTACCTGAACCCGCACCTGGACAGCCTTTTCGGCGACATCGGCAAGGGCCCTGAAGGCTGCCTTTCCGTCCCGCCGATGCGCGGCCTTGTCCCGCGCTACACTTCCGTGATTGTCTCTTACGTGGAACCGGAAACGCTGAAACCCCGGCGTGACACCGTCCACGGCTACACCGCCGTCATATTCCAGCACGAATGCGACCACCTGGACGGCATCTTGTACATTGACAAAGCCGACACGGTCTATGCCTCCTCTTCCTGGGAGGCTGAGCGCAAAATGTATGATTACTCGCGGTCGGACTGGTGGCCGCTTCCCTCAGAATAGTTTCCCCTGCCAAGTTTCGCGCGCTGCCAGACGTCTGTCCAGCAGGGCGGAGAATGTCGATGCCTTGACGCCCCAGCCGGGGACGGCGAGGTAACGGGGCGGTACGCTCGCGGCCAGCCGACCAACGGCGATGTCGGGTCGCAAGCGTTCCAGGATATCGACAAGCAGGTCAATGTATTCGTCCAGCGTCCAACGGACGAAATCCTCCGGATGAGCCTCGAACTCCGCCGTCATAGGCGTCCCTTTCAAGAATTGCAACTGATGGAATTTGACGCTGTCCAGGGGGAGGGCGTTGATGTGCGACACGTCTTCCAATATGGTCTCTCTCGTCTCTCCCGGCAGGCCCAAGATGAAGTGTCCACAGACCGGGATACCTCGTGCGGCGTTCTCCTGGACCGCCCACTCTGAGCATGCGAAATCGTGCCCCCGATGCACCCGGAGCAAGGTTTCATCCCGGCAGGACTCGATCCCATACTCCATTCGCGCGCATCCAAGCGAAGCGATATAATCCAGTTTCTCCGCATCCACACAGTCCGGCCGCGTTCCGATGACGATGCCCTCTACGGCCGGATGCGCCAGCGCTTCTTCGTATGCCTCGCGCAGTCGCTCCAGCGGTGCGTATGTATTGGAATAAGACTGGAAATATGCGAGATAAGGTCCTTCGGAGCGCCCCCGCTTCGCATGAAACGCGATTCCCTCGTCCAGCTGCTGCGTAATGCTCTTGGAAGGCGTGCTATAAGCGGGGTGAAACGCCGCATTGTCGCAGAACATACACCGTCCCGGACAACTGAATCCCGCGTCCAACACCAGCTTCAATCCCGGCTCCTTGGCGGAGTTATATAAAATCTTATCAGACATTCGACCACAAAGTAAAAAATATTTTCTAACTTTGTAAATAGGTATCACATAATTATTTCCAACAACTATGGCTGGTAAAGTATTAAAAAAAGCATTTGCTGTCTATCCTTCAGTGAAAATGTTTACACTGAACGAGCAGAAAAAACTGGTATTTGCAAAAGAGTTGCTTTTTGGCGACTATATTAAACCCTTACTGAACGAGGATGGCACATATAAGATACATACGGTTACCATAACGGACAAGAAGGGAAACGTGAAGAAGGAAGAATACATCAGGGTCCATTGCCGGGGTATAGATGGTTATATCCAAGAATCCGATATGCAGACGAAGCGACCCCTCGAGGTCAATTTCGTCGATGTGGGCCAAGGCGACGGTTGTCACATCGTTACCCCCGATGACCAGCATTTCGTGATTGATGCGGGCGAAAAAGACAATATGTTCCGTTACCTGAAATGGCGGTTCAATCTTCGGAAGAAAGAGAATAAGTCGCCGGAATTAACGGTGGTCATTTCGCACCCGGATGCGGATCATTATGCAGGTTTTGGAAAGATTTTCGACGACCCGGAGAAGTTCCCTCTCAACAAGATTTATCACAATGGGTTGGTGGAGGCCGGAAGTAATCTCAAATATTTGGGAACGTTGAAAAAAGTCAACAACCAAAATTATGTTACCGAGTTATGTGATGATGAGAAAGCTTTCGAGCAACGTGTCGAAGGCGTCAAAGCCGGCGAGATTTATCCTGGTAAGACTTCTCTTGGAGACTTTATGAAGTTGCTCGAGAAAGCGAAAGTTGAAAAGGAATCGTTGCGGCAGGGCTCGGCCCCCATCTATGATAATAAGAAGCACGATATGAAATTGGAGGTCATGGCCCCCGTGGCGGAAATGGTTGATGGGAAACCCGCCCTGCGTGTCTTTGACAGTAATGTGGGCCCGACCAAGAACGGTCATTCGATCGTTCTCAAGTTAACCATCGGCCATTTGAGAATTCTGCTGGGAGGCGATTTGAATACATTGTCGGAGTACTGGCTGATTAAGCATTATTCCGATTATGATATCGCGGCCATCAAGGAAAAGCTCTCGTCCAAGGATATAACCGACCAGGAAAAAGAAAAACTTGAAGCGGATTTGAATAATGCCATCCTGCTTGCCCGAAAACAACTGGAAGTGGATATTGCAAAATCCTGCCACCACGGCAGCGCCGACTTTTCAAGTGAGTTCCTGCAGGTGCTGAATCCGATCGCGACGATTATTTCCAGCGGTGACGAGGAGCCGCATTGTCACCCTCGTCCCGATACGTTGGGAACCATTGGCAAGTACAGCCGCGGAGAGCGCTCCTTGATTTTCTCCACGGAATTGGCGCGGTCTGGCATGGAATTCTATGATCCCGACAAAAAGACCAAAAAGAAGGCGGGGAAAAAAGAGAACACCGAGGGAGAGGGTAAGCAGGAAAAACCGAAAGAACTTTCCGCCCAGAAGAAGAAGGAGCGGGTTGTGACCGTGTATGGTATGATCAATGTCCGTACGGATGGCGAAAAAGTTGTCATCGCGCAGAAACTTGAAGCCAAGGCCAGTGGACGGAGTTGGGACAAGCATATGCTGGTCTGGAACGAAGAGAAACAGGAATTTGAATACGTTAAGGACAAAAATACAGATTAAATGATATTATCAAAGGCCGCAGCGATGCGGCCTTTCTTTTATTTAAACATCAAACTTTCCAATCGACAAATGGACGTTTCCGGAACGGGGGAGGAGAATTTGAGGAAAATGGCGTGCTTGCCTTGCAGGGTGCCGAGGTCTGGCAGTGTGGCTTTCATTTCCGTGGCGGCCTGAGGCATGTCCGCCTTCAGTTCGATGGCGCCCAGCAGTTTTCCGCCCTGGGAGGTCCAGGGACGGTCGGCCAGGATTTCAATGGTACCGTCGATGCCTTCGGGAATGAGCGTCAGCCGCAGTTCCACATCTTTCCGGCCCTTCGTGACGTCGAAGTTGAAATACTTATAGCCGACGATCGAACCGTCCGTGTTGTTCACGACTTCATTTGTGTTGTTGTGCAGGGCGTAGGGGGCCTCGAAGTTGTCGTCGGTTCCATAGCTGGCGGCCACGTATGAGCCGAAGAAGCGGTTGTTGGGCCACTCGTGGACGGCGGTCTTCGGGCCGGTGTACCAGCAGGCGATGCCTGCGGAACGGTGCTCCAGCGGGTCCAGGCCGTTCAGGGAGAATCCTTCGGAGGTGTACTCTCCTTCGGAGATTTCCACCTTGCCGCCTTCGCCTTCTTCCACTTTCACCTCGATGGGCGTCACCATGGCCTGCCGGGCATACTCGTCGGTTCCCGTCTGTCGATGGTAGAAGACGTACCACTGCCCGTTGATTTCGCAGATGGAGCCGTGCGTGTTGCCATCGACCGTAGCGGTGGCGATGATATGGCCCTGCTCGTCGACATCGCGGGCGCGGCCGTCGATGATGGTGCCGCCGTAGGTCCAGGGTCCCAGCGGACGGTCGCTATAGGCATAAGCCAGCGTGTAGTTCGATACGGGCAGGCCGAACTCGCCGTCCTTCGTGAAGCGGCTGTAGATGAACACATATTTATCCTTGATCTTGCGGATGGACGAAGCTTCGAAGAAGCTGAAGACGCCGTCCTGGTAGCGGCCGCTGACCATATCCTCGACAATTTCGGCGCCGGGCTTCACGGTCGCCATCGTGGCGGGGTCGAGCTCCGCCGCATACGAGCGCTCGAAGCCCCAGTAGCCGTACACGCGGCCGTCGTCATCGACAAAGACGGCGGGGTCGAAACGCAGCACGCCGTCCGTTTCATCGGGGTTCTCCTGGCTCCAGTTGCATACCTCGAAGGGGCCGTCGGGCCGGCTGCTTTTGGCGACGAGACCGTTTCGCCCGCCGTGCTGGTCGTTGGGGAACAGGTAGTAGGTCTTGGCGCCGTCGGGAGCCGTGACCAGCGTTACGTCAGGGGCATACAGCACGTCGGCCAGCCCTTCGGCGAAGGGTTTGCCTTCGGCGTTCTTGTCTACACTGAAGATGATGCCGTCGTAGCGCCAGTGGCTCAAGTCTTCCACGGGGGCCGACCACACCACCTGGTCGCGTCCGCAGTATTCTGTCACCAGATTGTCGTGCGATCCATAGAGATAGACACGGTACTTCCCGGGCTGGTCCGGATCTTCAAACACATAGGGCTCACCATCCGGGATGTGCTCCCACAGGGGCAGGAAAGGGTTTCCCGGCGTGGCGGGTACGGAGTCCGTTTGTCCGGCTTTCGTGGAACAGGAAGCCGCGAGGGCTATACAGCAGGCCGCGACGGCAAAGCCTGAAAAGCGGTTCATGGAGATCTTTCTCATAGGGTTCTTTTTATTTGCTGATAAAGATACGGATTTATTAGTCATTACGGGTATAATTGAGTATCTTTGGAAGAGGTAAACCATCTGATATGAAAAAGATACTCGTTTTGCTTGCCGGTTGCCTGATGTGCGCAGCGTCGTTTGCGCAGGAACCGGTCACTTTCACTGCCGAGCAGGACCACCAGAACATGTTGGACCAGCTGGGTATCAAGTCCATCCGTCGCGGGTTCGATGCGGACGAAAAGAGCCCTTACGCCGCCAACTATGACGAAAGCAAGGCCAATCCCTTCCCGGTGCTTCCGGAGATTCTCCGGACGAACGCTGGCAAGAAGGTGACCACCGCGAAGCAGTGGTGGGAGGTCCGTCGGCCGGAGATCGTCGAGGGCTTCGAGAGCGAGGTGTACGGCCGCGTTCCGGCCAATGTCCCCGGCGTGACCTGGACTGTCGAGGCCGAGGAGGTCGAGTTCGTCGGCCGGATGCGGGCTAAGGCGAAACTGCTCCGGGGGCATGTGGACAATTCCGCCTGTCCGTCGATCAATGTCGATATCAAGATGGTCGTCGTGACGCCTGCCGATGCCAAGGGCCCCGTGCCGCTGCTGATGATGTTCGGCCAGGCGAACCTTCCAAACCCGGTCAAACCCGGGGGAGAAGATATGGCCGTCATCAACAGAGCGCTGCGCCGCATGCTGGAGAACGATCCCGAGACGGCGGAGCTGATGAAGAAATATCCCGCCTGGCAGCCCTTCGAGCCGGCGAATCCTTTCGCGGCGTTCATGCGCCCGCAGCAGCAGGCTCCCGGCCAGGACCCGCCGTCCAACCAGCAGCTGCTTGCCGCCGGCTGGGGTTACGCGATGATCGACCCCAGCAGCATCCAGGCCGATAACGGTGCTGGCCTCACCCGTGGTATCATCGGCCTGACCAATCATGGCCAGCCGCGCAAGCCGGACGATTGGGGCTCCCTGCGCGCCTGGGCTTGGGGTGCCGCCCGCGGTCTGGATTATCTTGAGACTGACCCGGATGTCGACGCCAAGCATGTCGGTATCGAGGGCGTGTCCCGCTACGGCAAGGCCGCGCTGGTGACCTTGGCGTTCGAGGATCGTTTCTACATGGGCCTAATCGGCTCCTCCGGAAAGGGTGGTGCTACTCTGCATCGTCGTATCTTCGGCGAGGGCCTGGAGAACCTCTCCAATTCCGGAGAATATCACTGGATGGCCGGCAATTACATCAAATACGACGCGATTGAATCGAAGACGGGTGCCTGGAATGCCGGTATGCTGCCTGTGGATTCCCACGAGCTCATCGCCCTGTGCGCTCCGCGCCTGGTGTTCATCAGCTACGGTGTCCCTGAGCAGGGTGACGCCCTGTGGCTGGACCAGTATGGCAGCTGGCAGGCTACCATCGCCGCCGGCGAGGTGTTCAAGCTGCTCGGTGCGAAGGACCTCGGCCTGTCCAACGACTACCGCAAGGAGCCGATGCCGCCGGTGCTCACCGGCCTCCTGGACGGCGAACTCGCCTGGCGCCAGCACGACGGCGGTCACACGGACGGTCCGAACATGAAGTATTTCATCGAATGGGCGACGGGCAAGATCCGCGAGAATAAATAGGAGTCATCTTTGACGGGCGGTGCGCACCCAAATGATTAAGAAAAGCATGTTGGCGCTGGCGATAGCGCTGATAGCAATCCCTCTGTTTGCGGCATCGGCGGGCGATGACGCGGAGTATGTGTTTAAACGGGTGGGCTGCCCGGAAGGGCTGTCGCACAGTGCCGTGCTGTCCATCTTCCAGGACAATACGGATTTGGTCTGGATGGGGACGTACGACGGTCTCAACTGCTACGACGGTGCGTCCATGCAGACGTATCGGTCCGACTTCCGGGCCGACGGAGCCCTCACCAACAACATCATCGGCTCCATCTGCCAGGCCGACGGAGACAACCTATGGGTCAACACCTTCCAGTCCCTGAACCGGCTGTCCAAGCTGTCCGGGGAAATCACCAGGACCTATTCCTTCCCGGGAGACGTCTATCTTTCTTCCAACACGCGGGGGAACACCTGGCTCACCTGCGGGAATACCCTGTACTACTACAACACCACGAACGAAAAGTTCGTGCAGGCGAATGTCGACTTCGAGGCCGATGAAGACCCCGACCGACGCCTGGCCTTCGTGAGCGAGCAGGGGGAAATGATGTACTTCAGCCGGGCCGATGGAAACGTCAGGATCTATTCCCTCTCTTCCTGGGAGGCTGACTCGACGGATGTGAAAGCGAAGCTGAAGGTGGAGAACTTCCATCCCAAGCCCCTCAGCGAGCTCTATTACCAGTCCGGGATGATGTGTTTCATCGACCAGGACGATGACCTGTATCTCTACGACACCGCCCGGAAGACGAAGGTATATATCAGGAATCTGTCGGACCTCATCCAGGAATACGGCTATATCGCGGGCATCGTCCCGTTCTACGAGGACTTCCTCATCGGCTTCCAGGTGAACGGCCTGTTCCGGCTGAAGGCCTTCAGCAAATACGAGGCGGAGCCCGTGGACAGGAACATCCGAATCTTCTGTCTGTACCACGACCTGCACCAGGGCGTGATTTGGATCGGCTCCGACGGCCAGGGCGCCGTGATGTATGCCAGGAAGTATTCCATCGGCCGGAACATCCTGTCCCAGTCCATCTCCGAGAACCTTTCCCGCCCGGTACGGTCCATCCTTACCGACAAACACGGCGCCATGTGGGTGGGAACCAAGGGGGACGGCATCGTCTATCTTCCGGAATGGCAGAATGGTACCGCCGGCTGCGAAATCATCACCCCGCGGGGCCGCCGCCCGGCCCAGGGATATAAAAGGGAATCCCGCGAGTTCAAGGTCTACGCCCTCAAGGAGAGCCGATACAGGAATGGCGTCTGGATCGGTACTGGCGATGAAGGCCTCATGTTCTGCCCGTACGGCGGCGTGCCGCAGCAGGTACTTCCTCAGGCCACGGTGGACGTCCACGACATCTACGAAAAGGACGCGCAAACGCTGTATATAACCAGTGCCGGCGGGGGCATCCATAAGCTCACCCTGGAAGGGAACAACGTAGTCTCGGATAAGAAGTACGCTTTTTATTTCGAGGGCAGGGAAGTGGACAACTTCTATTCCATGAAAGCGGTGGGGGACTCGGTCCTTTTCGCCGGCAGCCGCGGGGATGGCCTCATCAGGCTGGACCTGAAGACCAACGCGTACAGCGTCATCTCCATGCGCTACCTCTACAACGAAGCCATCGACGACATCCTGAGCCTTTGCCCGGCGTCGGACGGCAGCCTTTATGTCGGCACGGTTTCCGGCCTCCTTCGGCTGCATAACTCCGACAAGGACATCCAGGCCGAGCATATCGGCCGGAAGAACGGCCTTGTCAACGATATGATTCACGGCATCCTGGAGGACAGCGACGGCATGATCTGGCTGGGCACTGACCGGGGACTGGTGAAGTACAATCCGGCCAATTCCCTGGCACAGACCTATCTTTTCTCGGCCGGCATCGAGCTGGGCGAGTTCAGTGACGACGCCTACTACAAGGACCCCCGCACGGGCCAGCTCTTCCTGGGTGGAAACGGCGGCCTCATCGCGCTGGAGCCGCATACCCCGGAGATGGTGCAGTACTTCACCCAGATCCGGCTCCGTCGCCTGGAGGTGGCCCACGAGGAGGTACGGATGTCGGACTACACGGACAAAGACGGGAACCTGATCTTCAAGGGCAGCCCCGTCTCTTTCGCCGTCACATTCGCCGTTCCGGATTATCAGGCCTCGGGCCTGGTGGAGTATTCCGCCTTCCTGGAAGGCCATGACAAAGAATGGTCGGCCTTCACGCTGGGCAATCAGGTTTCCTATACGGACGTGCCCGCCGGCACCTATACGCTCCGCCTCCGCTACAAGAAAGACGTGTACGACGCCTCGCCGGAGGAGTTTCATATCAAGGTGCGCATCCGCAGGAGTTTCTTCAAGTCTCCGTTCTTCTTCGGGCTCGTCGGCCTTGCCTTCCTCGCCCTCCTCATCTATAGCCTGATCTCTTACCGCAAAATCCGCGAAGCACGGGAAGAGAGTACCGCCGTCCGTGCCTCTTCAGACGAAGTGCTGAAGGGACTGGCCGACGCCATCGCCCTCGCGATAGAGGGCAAGAAAGACCGCATCGAGATGGAGGAACTGGGGTCCCTGGCCGATGATATCGGCTGCTCCAACGAAGACGATATAGCTTTTGTGCGCAAAACCATCAAAGTCCTTTCGGAGAATATCACCCGGGAAGACCTGGGTACGGCCCTCATCGCCGACCGCCTGGCCATGACGCCCCGCTCCTTCTACCGCCGCTTCCGCAGCATTTCCCACATTACGCCCGGAGCCCTCATTAAATTCTACCGGCTGGAGATGGCTTCGCGCCTCCTGCTGGATGATTCCAAGCAAATCATGGACGTTCTTGCCGAAGTGGGTATTTCCAGCCGTTCCTACTTCTACAAGGAGTTCACCGCGCGCTTCGGGATGACGCCCGGCGCCTGGAAAGCCGCGCATGGCGGCAGTGCTGAAGAGTTGTGCGCTAAATGACACGCGTTCTGTAGAACTGTCTGAAATACAAGCCTTTAAATTGTGCTCAATTTTGATTGGGGGTGTCCTCTTGACGGACACCCCTTTCTTTTGTCACGCACGAGGAAACCTTTCTTGTTTTTCCTTCTTTACTTTATGCTGCACATAAACTAAAGCAACCAAAAACACCTATTTATGGATTTTTCTAAAAACAAACCTCTTGCCGGTAAGATCTGGCTTGCAGTGGTGATGTTCATCACCTCGGGTATCATGATGTCTGCACAGACATTGAATGTATCCGGTCGTGTTTCCGATGAAAAGGGTGAAATGCTTGCAGGTATTGCAGTGTACGAGAAGGGAACCACCAATGGTACCCTCACCGACGACAACGGTCAGTACAGCATTACCGTGGCGGGCGCCGATCCTGTTCTTGTATTCTCGGCCCTCGGTTACGAGGAGCAGGAGATTCTGGTGGGCAAGCGTACTCTTATTGATGTGGCGCTTGTGACGGTCATCAACGAACTGGACGAAATCGTCGTCGTGGGTTATGGTACCCAGCGAAAGATTTCGGTCGTCGGTTCGCAGGCTTCCATCAAGTCGGACCAGATCAAGATGCCGTCGGCCAGTCTGTCCTCCGTCGTCGCGGGACGCCTTGCGGGCGTGGTCTCGGTGCAGCGTACCGGCGAACCCGGCCATGACGAGACCGACATCTGGATCCGCGGTATTTCCACCTTCGCGGACCAGCATACTCGTCCGCTGGTGCTGGTCGATGGTGTTGAACGCAGCTTCAACAATATCGACCCCGAAGATATCGAAAGTTTCACGGTCCTCAAGGATGCATCGGCCACCGCCGTCTACGGTGTGCGCGGTGCTAACGGCGTCATTATCATCACGACCAAGCCCGGTAAGGTGGGTAAGCCGAAATTCACTTTCGACTACTACGAAAGTATGACCCGGCTCACCAAGATCCCGCAGCTGGCCGATGCCTATACCTACATGGATGCCGCCAACGAAGCTTACATGAACAGCCGCGGCACCATCCTTTATACACCGCAGTATATCGAAGCTACCAAAAAGGCCGACGGTCTCATTCCGAACGACAATCCGCAGCTGTACAACAGCTACCTCTATCCGAATGTGAACTGGATTAACGAGCTCTTCAAGCCGTTTGGCCACAACCGCCGCGCGCAGATGAGCGTACGGGGCGGTGTTCCCAACGCTACCTATTATGTATCCCTCACGTATTACAATGAGAGCGGTCTTACCCGGAATGCCAGGATGGAGAACTACAACGCCAACATGCGTTATGACCGCTATAATTATACGGCCAACCTGAACCTCCGTCCTACGGAGACCACGACCGTGGACCTGGGCTTCAGCGGATACCTTTCGGAGGGTAACTACCCGCAGCAGTCTACCGAGGAGCTTTTCGACTCGGCCTTCAAGATCAACCCGGTCTATCTGCCCTTGACGATGCCCGATGGCTCGATCCCGGGCCTTTCCGCCGCGGGCGACCTGCGCAACCCCTTGGCCGACCTTACCAAGCGCGGTTACAAGAAAGAACTGCGGAACCAGCTGAATTCCAATATCCGTCTTACCCAGGACCTGGGCTTCTTCGACTGGAGCAAGGGCCTTTCCGCCCGCGCGCTCCTGGCCTTTGACGTGAACAATGCCCGTGATAACAAGTACGAGAAGTTGGACGACACCTTCGCCTTCTCCGGCACCAAAAACACGGAAACCGGTCTGTGGAACAGCGATGTGTATGATGAAGACGGTAACTGGAACATCGTCCGCACCCACACCGGCAGCCGTGAACTCGAATATCACCGGAGCCAGTCCATGAACCGCAATGTTTATTTTGAAGCGGCCCTCAACTACGACCGGGAGTTCGGAAAGCATGCCGTAACGGGCCTGCTGCTCTATAACCAGAATGTCTATGCTCCGGGCTCTCCCGACGGTCTGGTGGAATCGCTGGACTACAAGCAGCAGGGTATCGCCGCCCGCGCCACCTATTCCTATGACGACCGTTACTTCGCCGAACTGAATGCCGGTTACAACGGTTCCGAGAACTTCGACCCCGACCACCGCTTCGGTTTCTTCCCGGCAGCGGGCATCGGCTGGGCCGTTTCCAATGAATCCTTCTGGAAGAAGGCCTTCCAGGATGTCTGGTCCTTCTTCAAGGTGCGTTATACCATCGGCCTTGTCGGTTCCGACTCAGCTACGGGACGTCGTTTCATGTATCAGGACGAGATGGGCAGCGCCGATGGTATCTACTTCGGCACGGCCAACAGCTACAAGGAGGGCTGGGCTTACGCCAAATACGGCTCCAACGTGGGTTGGTCCACCTCCCTGAAGCAGAACCTGGGTTTTGACCTCAAGTTCTTCAAGGACGAGCTTTCCCTGACCGTGGAACTCTTCAAGGAGCACCGTACGGGTATCTTCCTGCAGCGTGCCACCATTCCCGAATACTGCGGTTTCATCGAGATGCCGTATGCGAACCTGGGTGTCGTGGACAACAAGGGTATCGACCTCAACATGGAGTATAACAAGCAGCTGGGCCGCAAGACTTTCCTGACGCTCAGAGGCAACCTTACTTGGAACGAGGACCGGATTATCGAGGATGATCAGCCTACGCCGGCTTACCCCTGGCTGGAGACCCGCGGCACGAACGTGCTCGCCCGCTGGGGATGGATTGCCGACGGCCTCTTCACCAGCGAGGATGAAATCCTGGACCACGCCCGCCAGTTCGGTGAGGAGTATCCGGGCCAGATCTCCCAGATTGGTGATATCAAGTACCGCGACCTCAATGGCGACGGTGTCATCGACAACTACGACAAGTGCGTCATCGGCCAGGGCGACGTCCCGAAGCTCTATTACGGTTTCGGCGGCGATCTGCAGGTGGGCCATTTTTCTGTCGGCCTTCTCTTCTCCGGTAACGCCTTTGCCGACCGCCTCCTTCGGGGGAACGGCATCAATGCTTTCTCGGACCAGGCTGCCATCTCCAACCTCCTGGCCAACATTACCGACCGCTGGTCGGCCGAGGACCCGACGAACACCGATGTGTTCTATCCCCGCCTGCGCTTCGGCAAGACCGACAACCTGAATAACAGCAAGGAAAGCACCTGGTGGCAGAAGGACGTGAGCTTCCTCCGCCTGAAGCAGGCCACGATCTCTTATAATGTGCCTTCCCGGTGGGTGGAAAAGACCTTCATGGACGAGGCCAGCTTCTACATCACGGGTACGAACCTGCTGACCTTCTCCCCCTTCAAGCTTTGGGATCCCGAGCTGAACACCGACAACGGCAGCGCCTATCCTAACGCGATGACCATTTCTGTAGGTGTCAATGTCAAATTTTAATTCGGATGTCAGTTATGAAAAACATAGTTAAATGGGCGGTTGCGGCCCTGGTCATCTCATCAGTCGCGTCATGCAACGACTTCTTCCCGTCCATTCCGGGAACACAGTATGACTTGGAAGACACTTTCTCGGACCGCAACAAGACGGAGGAATTCCTGAACAATGTCTATAGTTATGTCCCCGACGAGACCTGCGAACGCTGGCCCTCTTATTACGGCGGCGGTATCTGGACAGGCGGCTCCCTCGAGGGCGATATCACCTGGAGCAGCGACGGCGAGGAAGCCACGGGCTGGACGATGGGAACGGCCTATGCCTCCACCGACTGGATCGGCTATTGGTATAACCGCTACTACATGGCCATCTCCAAGGCCAGCACCTTCATCTGCAACGTGGACAAATGCACGGATGCGAGTGAGGCCGACCGTACCCTGTGGAAAGCGCAGGCCCGCGCCCTTCGCGCTTATTACTACTTCAACATCTTCCGCAGCTACGGTCCGGTGACCATCCTCGGCGAGGAACCCGTTGCGCTGGATACCCCGCTGGAGGAACTGCTCAAGGGAAGAAACACGGTGGACGAGAACATCGATTTCATCGTCTCTGAACTGGACAAGGCCGCCGAAGACCTTCCCGCCAAGTACGGGGACGCCAACCTGGGCCGCATGGACCGGGGCATCTGCAAGGCTTTGAAGGCCAAGGCGCTGCTCTATGCCGCCAGCCCGCTGTTCAACTGCAACCCCGACTATGCCGACATCAAGGACATCGACGGTAACCAGCTGTTCCCGCAGGACAAGAGCAAGGAACAGGCAAAGTGGGAGCGCGCCAGGAATGCCTACAAGGAGTTCCTGGACGAGTTTGACGGCCGCTATTACTCCCTTCAGACTGTGAGGAATTCCGACGGCACCATCGACCATTACGAGTCTTACCGCCAGGCCGCCTCTATCTCCGACTTCACGCACAATACGGAGCAGATCCTGATCCGTCTGTCCGACCACAATCTCATCCACTATCAGCTCACTCCTTTCCACAAGGGCTGCCAGGATGAGAGCATCCGCGGCGGTCTGGGCTTCGGCACCACCCAGGAAATGGTGGACCTCTACTTCACCGACAAGGGCCTCCGCATCTCGGAAGACCCCGACTACGACGAGTACACCGGCGTCCCCGACGCCTCCCATTATGGCTGGGCCGAGGATTACAAGGATCCCTTCAACCCGGACCGTACACTCTTCAAGGCCAATACCGACAAGACCCTCAAGCAGTGGGCCCATCGTGAACCCCGCTTCTATGTCTGCGTCACTTTCAACGGCTCTACCTGGCTGAACACCAATACCAATGACGGCGAGGTGACCACCGAGCTGAACGTGAACGGCAACTCCGGCTTCAATGCCGCCAACTGGGATGCTCCTTACACCGGTTACGGCGACCGCCGCATGGCTCCGCTCAACGGTGACGAGGAAGGCTCGCACTGCGCCGTGCTCCTCCGCCTGGGTGACATGTACCTGGGCTATGCCGAATGCCTGAGCGCCTGCGGCCAGTACGACGAGGCCATCAAGTATGTGAACTACATCCGTGCAAGAGCCGGTATCCCTTGCTACGGCAATGGTGGTGGCGTCGATGCCAACGGCATGGCCTACATCAACTATCCCCAGACCCGGGAGGAAGTGGACAGCCGTATCCGTCGTGAGCGCCTGGTGGAACTCTCCTTCGAGTGGAACCACTTCTTCGACGTCCGTCGTTGGAAGGTGGCCGATATGGCCGTGGGCGACAACTGGATCTATCCTTCCTACCACCGCGGCGGCGAAGGCGGCGTCATCCATGCCATGAACTTCATGGCCGACCCGCCCGAGTTCTTCGAGAAAGTGGAAATGGAGACCCGCGTCTTCGGCAAGCAGCACTATCTGTTCCCGATTCCCGACGCCGAAATGAGAAGAAATCCGAAGATGGTACAGAACTACGGATGGACTTCCGCCGCCACTGAAAGATAATGGTTATGAGGAAATACCTGATTATTCTATTTGCGGCGATGGCCACAGCCTGCGTGCAACAACCCGGCAAAAACGTGGACTGGAAGGCTTACAATGTGGGCAAGATCATCTTTGAGGATCAGGCTAAAGAGACGGAAGGCTCGAAGATTTACGCCAAGATCATCAAGGACCCCGAAACCTATATTGCGGAGCAGGCCCGGGACGTGCTGGCCACGCTGTACTTTTCTCCGGCCGATAGCATCCCGCCGGTAGAGAATATCTACTACACGCTGGAAGATGTGGATGGAATCTCCGCCAAGGACGGCGAAGGAAAGGATGCATACGTGTTCTACAGCACCCAGCATATCGAGCACTCCTTCGCCGGAAGCAACGTGGAGAAAGTGCTGTTCGAGACGCGCGGCGTCCTGCTCCATGAGCTCACGCACGTGTATCAGCTTTCCCCGCAGGGGATCGGCGGCTACGATGATGACCGGGTGTACTGGTGCTTCATCGAAGGCATGGCCGATGCCGTGCGAGTCGCCAACGGCGGTTTCCTGCCGGAAGACCGGCCGAAGGGCGGAAACTACATGGACGGCTACCGTACCACGGGCTTCTTCCTGAACTGGCTGAAGGACAACAAAGACCCCGACTTCCTGCGGAAATTCAATGCCAGTACCCTGGCCGTGATTCCCTGGTCGTTCAACGGAGCCATCAAGCATGTTCTCGGCGAGCAGGCCGATATTGACGAGCTCTGGTACGAATACCAGGTGGCCGTGGGGGACATCAAACTCTAAGCAAAGATGAAAAAGTTCTCCTATTTGATCGTCTTTGCGACGCTGCTGGTGGCTTCCTGCGCCAAGGATGCGCCGGAGGCCCCCGAGCAGCCGAAAGTCTATCCTTATGCGTCGGTCATGTCCGGCAACGAGAATCTTCCCTGCGGCGGCGTCATTTCCACCCAGTTTGCTGACTCTCCTTATGGCTCTGACATCAGCAAATTGGTGGATAACGACGTGACGACGGCTTTCGTTACGGAGCACAACGATTTCTATGTGCTCTGGAGCGGAAAAAAGGCTTTTTCCCTGAAGTCCTATGCCCTCGTTTCCGCTACAGGTGAAGGCACGGTTCCTTCTTCCTGGGTGCTCTCCGGCTCCAACGACAACAAGTCCTGGATCCGGCTGGACGCCAAGAAGGGGGAGACCTTCTCCGGTGAGCATGTAAAGAAGGAGTACAAGATCAGAGGCGCGTCTTCGTACAAGTATTATCGCTTCGCCTTCACCGCTACCGACAAGACATCGGCCATTGCCGAACTCTATCTGGTCGACGGCACGGCGACGGACATCAACGACTTGATGCCGTTCTCCAATGGCGATACGCACAGTACCTGGACGCCCATGGGCCAGTTCTGCGAGAATAGGCACAAGACCACGGATTCCGACCTGGAGTGGCTTGCCAATCCGGAGAATGAGCCCACCATCGCCATCGAGGCCGAACATCTCGATTGGCACGACTGCGACGTGGTTCTCTATCCTTACGGCACCCCGGTCCCGGCCGATGTGAACCAGCATGCGATCGGGGACTGCTGCGCCCTCGCCGTCTTTGCTTCCATGGCCTATCTGTATCCCTCGTTCATCAAGGACATTATCACCGACAATGGCAACCATACCTACACGGTGAAGATGTATGATCCACAGGGTGAGCCGGTAAACGTCACCCTGTCTTCCAAATTCCTGTGCAACGGAGAGTTAAACTGCGACGGTGTGACCGGTAAGCATGGCGTCGTATGCTGGTCTTCGATCCTGGAGAAAGCCGTCATGAAATGGAACAGTGTCTATCACTGCAATAACCTTCTGGACGGTATCGCAACCGAACACACCTCTCCTCTTTTCACTGGCAACGGAGACAGCTTTGCCTTCAGCTCCGGCGTCCTGGACTATGAACAGATGGAAAGGGCCGTGACCGTGCTTCTGAACCAAGGCTATCTGGTGATCGGCGGCTTTAAAGATGATGGCGAGCTCATTGGCGACGGTCCTTATAAGACGGTCAACGGTCACGCTTTCACTTTCCTGCTGGATGAGAGCACCAATGCCCTTTATGGCATGCGGAATCCCTGGGGCTATGCCAACGGCGGCGACCCCTCCGACCCGAAAGACGGTGTGGCTGCCATTGTCAATGACGGCAGGACGCAGCCGCAGATCGATATCCGGGTGTGCCATCCTGGCGCCGCCCTTGCCTACAAGCAGCCGCTCCTGCTTCCTTATACCCCTCCTCAGTGGTAACCAATTAACAATTCGATATTATGTCTAACTACGTAAAAATAGCAACGATGGCCCTCTGCCTCATACTGAGCGGCTGTGGCCTTACCAACCCTTACGAGAAATGGCTCAATGACGATCAGGACCCGGACAGACTGCGTCCGTCGGAACTGAAGGCCGTGCTCTGTGATGTAGGAACCTGGATGGTGGATTATGATGGAACCGACGTGTTCTTCCAGTTCGGTACCGACTGGTCGCTCACTTCCGATTCCGAAATCCCGCAGGTGGCTACGAATTCCACTTATAACCTCATGTCCATATCGGCCCGGGAAATCAGCCTGACACTGGTTGGCGCGGGACACTTTTCGTATATTGAGAGCGGTGCGGAGGAGACCTACATCGTGAAGGAGTTCTCCAAATCTTCCATCAGCGCCGTCGGAAAAAGCAGCGGCAAGGCCCTTACCTTCGTCCCCGGAGACGAGACTGCGCTGGCCGCCATCGCCGCCTCGAAAGAAGCGCTGCTGGTGACCGTCGAGCTTTGCAATTCCTTCGTTTCCGCCGGCTTCAAGACGGCTGTTGTCCATAATGCCGACGGCGACTTTGTCTGCCACTTCTCCATCAATCCCGAACCTCGCACCATGCAGTTTGACGTGATTGTCGATGGTGAACTCAGCCATACCACCATCGGCGTTGAGGCCAATGAAGACGGGAGCCTGGATTTCGTGTCCTCCATCACCCTGGAAGGGGAGGAAGTCTCCGGCCTTGTCTCCACCAGCAACGGCGTGGCTTTCAAGGGCGGCGACGGTCTGAAAGTGAAGTCGAACGGGGACTCCCGGATTTTCTACCTGGGCGGCGACTATTATACCCATGCCATCAACCTGCGTGATGGACGCGGTGAGGCCGTGCAGTATGTTTACGATGAGATTACCCCGCATGATGAATGGGGAGACATCGAGCTGAATGAGCGTGAGACCCGGCCCCTGGTTTTCTGCCCGGACAATGACAAGGAACGTTACTGGTACACCTTCTTCGACAGCTTCAAGGAAGAGGAAGGCCCCAAGGTATCGGCCCAGTACAATGATATTATCTTCATGTCCAAGTCGGACGGTTATATGCCCTTCGGCTGCTGGGAAGATGACAAGGGAGAAATTGACAATGCGCCGGAGATCCTGAACACGATGCCCCGTTTCATGAACGGCTATTTCCACAAGGATGGCCTTATCCTGGTGCATGACTATGATGATGAGGGCTACTCCTACATGTGGATCATCAGCCCCACGACGGATTTCTGGGTTAGAGCGAGAGATTAAGATGTATCGTAAGTTTTTAAGCGGCTGCCTGCTGGCCATGACCATGGCGGCATGCGTTTCCCCGCGTGTGATGGAAGTGGATCCTTTCATCGGTACGGGTTTCCATGGGCATACCTTCCCCGGAGCCACCACGCCCAACGGCCTGGTCCAGCTGAGCCCGGACACCCGTACCGAAGACTGGGATGCCTGCAGCGGCTACCACTATAGCGACGACGCCATCCTGGGCTTCTCGCACACGCACCTGAGCGGTACCGGCTGCTCCGACCTGGGCGACTTCCTCTTCACCCCGGCCGTCGGCGAGGTCCAGGAGGTGGACGGGCAGTACGTGATCGCCCCGCTTCCGTTCTCGCACGCCAATGAAAAGGCTTTGCCCGGCTATTACACGGTTCGTTTTCCGGAAAGGGGAGTGGACGTGTCCCTGACTGCCACGGCCCATGTCGGCGTGCATAAATACAGCTTCACCGGTGCCGGCAAGCGGCAGATTCTCATCAACCTGGTCCACGGAATGGGCGAGCCGGAGATTCATGAAGTCTCCGTGACCCAGCTCGGCGCCGACGAGATCTCCGGCACCAAGGTCCAGTCCTGGTGGATTCCGCAGCGCGGGGTGTACTTCAATGCCAAGTTCTCGTCCCCGATCCTGCAGCTCGAGAAAAAAGGCTCGACACAGGTGCTGCTCACCTTCGCCGAGGATGTCAAGGACCTGACCGCCTTCGTGGGCATCTCCATGACCGACGAGGCCAACGCCCGGACGAACCGCATCAAGGAGACGGAAGGCAAGACCTTCGAAAAGATTATGGCCGATGCCTTGCTGACCTGGCAGAACAAGCTGGGCGTCATCGAGGTGGAAGGCGGCAGCGAGAACCTCCGCAGGGTGTTCTACACTGCGCTGTACCACACGATGATCGCCCCCAACCTCATCAGCGACTGCGACCAGGCGCCTTTCTACTCCACGCTCTCCCTATGGGATGTGTTCCGTACCTGGGCCCCGCTGCAGAACCTCATCGACCCGCAGCTCATCTCCGGTATGATCGACAGTATGCTGGATTCCTATGACCGCAACGGCATCCTCCCGGTATGGCCCCTGGCCCACGGCGAGACCTGGTGCATGATCGGCTATCACAGCATCCCGGTCATTGCCGATGCCTGGCTCTGCGGCATCCGCACCTTCGACGGCAACAAGGCCCTCGACGCTATGGTGTCGTCCTCCAACCAGGACTGGACGTCTCCCGGCTACAACAAGTACGGCTATGTCCCTTCGGACTTGTATGGACAGGCCGTGTCCGAGACGCTGGAGATGGCCTACGACGACTGGTGCATCGCCCGCATGGCCGAGAATCTGGGCCGGAAGGATGTGGCCGATGAATACTATGCCCGTTCCAAGCGCTACGAGAACCTCTTCGACCCTGCCACCCGTTTCTTCCGGGGAAAGGACAGCAAGGGGAACTGGGTGGAGCCTTTCGACCCGCTCGTGAAGACGGAAGATTTCACCGAGGCCGTTCCCTGGCAGTTCCGCTTCTTCGTTCCGCACGATGTGCAGGGGCTCGAAAAGCTGATGGGCGGCCGGGAGAAAACGCAGGCCGCGCTGGACTCCCTCTTCACCTACGAAGCCCTGGAACTCACCGATGACATTGTCGATATGACCGGACTCATCGGCGAATACGCCCATGGCAACGAACCCAGCCACAACATGGCTTACCTCTTCACGTACCTGGGCCAGCCGGAAAAGACGCAGCATTATGTGCGCCGCATCCTTTCCGAACTCTATTCGGCTACCCCGGAGGGCATTTCCGGCAACGAGGATTGCGGACAGATGTCGGCCTGGTATGTCATGTCGGTCCTCGGCTTCTACCCGGCTTGCCCGGCCTCCTGCGAGTTCGTGCTCACCTCGCCCATCTTCAACAAGGCTACGATAAAGCTGGGCAACGGCAAGACGCTCACCGTCAAGGCCGATAAACCCGAGTACGAGTACATCTCGGCGGTTTACTTCAACGGTAAGAAGCTTGACACCATGTTCATCACTTACGATGACATCCTCCAGGGCGGCACCCTTGAATTCAAGCTCTCCGAAACCCCCGCTGCTGAGATTTAACCAGATTTGATGTATTCCAAAAAAAAGAGAACGGCGTTACACCGTTCTCTTTTTCTTGTCTATTCTATTGAGCGCTACTTTTCAGTAGCCCAACCGTTGAGCTGATGGAGTGCAGGATTGATCTGGCAGACATCGGCAGGGAACGGGAAATACTCGTGTTTGCCCTTGATGAACTGGTGAGGAATGCCTTCATAAGGCTTTCTCTCGACGTAGTACCATCTGTGCTCGGGCTCTTTATCCTTTGACATGGCGTCGAAGGCCTCAGGATATCTGTCGAGGTCCTTACCGCAAACCTGGTCGGCGATGCCCCAGCGGACAACATCGTGGAACCGGCAGCTTTCGAACCAGAGTTCGTACTGCTTCTCTTCCTGGACAATGGCGAGCGTAAGCTCGGTCTCAGGCACTTCTGCACGGCGCTGAATCTGGTTGAGGGCTTCTTTACCCTTTGCGGCGTCGCTGCTTCCGATGCAGGCCTCGGCATAAAGCAGAAGGGCTTCGGCATAGCGGGCGCACTTGGAATTGGACTGATTCGACGCACCGTTAGAAACCTCAGGGACGACATCGATGCCGTTGAGAGACATGAACTTCCAGTTCATATAGTAGGTACGGCCGAAGAAGCCGTTGGCATTCATGCCTCGCTTCGGATCTTTCTTCTTGTCTGCAAGCGTCCATTCGGAAGCCGGCTTCAGCTCGCCGGAAGTATGGTTGTTGCCGACATAGTCGGTATCCCAGCGCATCCAAGGGAATTTATCAAAAATCTCATTGCCATCACTATCGATGCCGTAAAGCCATTCATCGGCCGTGAAGAAGGTGCCCATACGGCGGGGACCGTTACCATCATGCGCAAGGAACTTGTCTGCGAAATAACCGTTGATGGCTCCGCCGTTCCAGCCGGTCGTTGCCTGGCAAACCGGCCAGGAATTCATGTTCTTGCCACGCCAGTTAAGCGTGTTGTTCTGATTCCACTTGGCACGGGACTGGTTATCCCCGGACGAGTTATTCGAGTCATAGACCCAGTTCGGCTCGAAGATCTTTTCCTCGTTGCCATCTCCCGGGGTATGGAAATTCTCCCACCAGCGTTCGCCGGGGACAAGCGCATATTTGCCGGAGTTGATCAGGTCGCCGAGAAATCTGCGGGCTACATCCATTTCGTTGGCGAATACCGCGGATTTTCCCGCTACAAACTGAGCAAAGCCCTTGGTCGCAAAAGTGGTAGCGTCCTTGTCTGCCGTGCTGGCTCTTTCTTTCAGATTAGGAATAGCGGCTTCGCATTCAGCGATACACCAGTCAAGAAGGAACTTCTGAGACTCCACGTTCGTAGGATCCTCATCGGTCAGACAATGATCCACAAGCGGAGGGCACTGCCAGTTGAGAGCCGCAGTCATGTGACACCAGGCGCGGATAACCCTCGCCTCGGCGACACAGCGGTCTACCACGGGGCTTGAATAGGCCCCTTCCTTGGTGAAGTTGTCGATAACGAGATTGCAGGCGTAGATTGTTTGATACAAGCTTGTATACACCCTCTTGATGATTTCATAAGAGGCGTCATAGCGATACTCGTTGAAAAGACGCACATCAAGATGGTCGTCCTTGTTTTTTCCTGCAGCGAACACATCATCCGCCGAGTAGTTCAACATGAAGAAATACGGATTCCAGTTTCCGATGGAGCCGTAAACACTCTGAACCAGCTTGGCATAGACATTCACCAGGGCGGCTTCTGCAGCTTCGTCGGAGGTGTAATAGGTTTCGTAGGCGACGACACCCTTCTGCGGGATATCCAACTGCTTTGTGCAGGCAGAGAAAAACAATGTGCAAACCGCCGTTAAGGCTACAATATATTTGTTCATAATCATTATCTCCTATAAGTTAGAAAGAAACAGTTACACCGAACATACATTTACGCATGCTGGGATATGCACCGATGTCCACACCGCGGCCGGACGCCGAACCGGAAGTCGCCGTCTCGGGATCCATACCCGGATAGCTGGTGAAAGTGAAGAAGTCATCCAGGGAAACATACAGGCGAAGCTGATTGATGAGAACCTTCTTCGTCAGCTTCTGAGGAATGGTGTAACCGAGCTGGACCTGCCGGATCTTGAAGAAAGAGCCGTCGAACACGGAAGCGGTGGACCCCCAGAAATTCATGTCGCCGGACACCTTCGCGGGTTCAGGGAACAGGGCGTTCGGGTTTTTCTCGCTCCTTGAATTCAGATAGAAGTATCTGAGGCTGTTGTGATAACCGGGACGGTAGAGCGTATTCAGGATCTCGCAGCCACCCTGTCCGGAACCGAACACGATGAAGTCCAAGCCTTTCCACTCAAGATTGAGGGTAATGCCATAGGTATAATCCGGAAGACCCTTACCGATATTTGTCATATCGGCGTCGCTGATCTGCTCATCGCCGTTGACATCTCTGAGGTTGGGGGTTCCGTCCTCCTTGACGCCGTCATAAATATATCCGCGGATATACCAGATCGGCTGTCCGACTTCAAAGACCGTCTCGATCGGGTAGTTACTGCCCGAGGCCGGGCTCTGGGTGATTCTCGGAAGAGAGGGGAGGAGGTAGGTAACCCGGTTCTTCAAATAAGAGAAGTTTCCATTGATGCCGTAACTGAAGTCACCGATGGTATCTTTCCAGCCGAGTTCGGCCTCAATACCGGTATTGAGCACGTTACCGGCATTGCTGGTAACCCTAGACACACCGTACTCCGGCGGCGGAGAATAGGACACAAGCAGATCCCGGGTTTCTTTGCGGTACCAGTCCAAGGTGAAGGAAAGCCTGTTATTGAGGAAGCGTGCATCCAAACCCGCGTCAATCTGATTTGACTTCTCCCAGGTGAGGTTCGGGTTTGCCAGTCCGTCAGGGGCGGATCCGTAGACGTTTCCGGTCTGATCGACATGGTATTGGTACCACTGGCTGTTGAGGGAGATGGACGTGGAGTACGGATATCCGCTAAGCACGTTGACGTTACCATTGTAACCCCAAGAGGAACGCACTTTCAAGAATGAAATGGTGTTGGGGGAAACTGAATTCTTGAACCAAGGCTCATTGCTGATGGTCCAACCTGCAGATACTGAAGGGAAGTAACCCCAGCGGTTCTCGGGAGAGAGTTTCGAAGAGTCAAAGGCATCTGCGCGGAAGTTCGCCTGGATGCTGTAACGGTTGTCATAGCTATATCCCAGACGGGCGAAATAGGAAAGGCTGGCAGATTCAGAGGGAGAGTTGCTGAATTTCTTCGTCGCATCGTCCTTCACATAGTTCAGGTAACGGAAGTTAGGGTCGTATCCTTTCAGGATGTCTGAACCGGAAGCCGTACCGCTGACGTTATCCGAAGTGTTCTTGATGAAGGACATGCCGGCCATCACATTAATGTTGTGCTTGTTTGCAATGGTCGTGTTGTAGTTGGCAAAATTTTCCCACTGATAGTAGAGTCCGGTATTGGCCGTGGCATTGAGGGAGTATGTCTTGACGTCCGCCTTACCATTGGAGAAATAAGGAGCCGAATAACTGTGATTGTTGCTCTGGGTGATGCGGAAACCGAAGCGGCTGGTGAAGACCAGACCCTTGAACGGCTTGAGATTCGCAAACAGGACTCCATGGACATTGATGCCTCCGCTGGAGCCATCGGTAGCGTCCCTCTGTACGAACGGGCTGCCGCCTCGGGTTTCGTCGATGGCAGAAGTGGCAAACCAGCCATTTTCGTCACCGAGGAAACTGTAGGGGTACTCGGAAGTGCCTTCCTGAACCGCGTCGTATTTATTTCTGTAATCCTGGTTGAACTGACTCGGGTCGGTCCAATAGACAGGCGTGGTAGGGTCGATGGTCATGAGGGACTCGAAGGCGGAACCATAGCCCTGCTGGGAAACGGATTTGGTCGACCATTGTTCGATGGAGATGTTGTTGCCGACCTGAAGCCAATTGGTGAGATTGTAATCGGCGTTCAACTGGGCGGAAAGTCTCTTGTAAAGATCCTTGTCACCCTTGACGATACCATCCTGGTTGACATAGTTGATCGATGCGAAATAATGGCCATAATTGTTACCACCCTGGAAGGAGACGGTGTGCTGGATATTCCAGGAAGGGTTGAAGTATTCGCTGAACCAATCCGTATCAGTACCATTGTAATGCGCATTCTCCAACTGCTCCTGAATGGCATAGCCTTGCAATCCCTTGTAGTCGATAAACTGCTCGGCGTTCAACATTTCAGGCTTATGCGCAAGCGACTGATTGATGAATTTACCGGAATAAGTAATGGATGCATGTCCTTTTCCACCCTGCTTGGTGGTGACGAGAACCACACCATTACCAGCCTCTGCACCATAAATTGCCGCGGAAGCCGCGTCCTTGAGGACTTCCATGGACTCGATCAAGGAAGGATCAAGATACTGGATGCTGTTGACCTTGAGGCCGTCGACAATGATGAGCGGTCCGATGTTGCCGCTGTTGGACGAGACACCACGGACGTTGATCGAAGCGCCGCTTCCGGGAGCGCCGGAGTTGGTGATGATCTGGACGCCGGCCACCTTTCCCTGGAGGGCGGCAGCCGCATCCGAAGTCGAACGGTTCTTGAGGTCATCCTGACGCACGGAAGCGACAGCGCCGGTGAGGTCGGACTTCTTCTGGACACCGTAACCGATGACCACCGTCTCGTCAAGGTACGTCACATCCTCCTCGAGCATGATGGTGACGACAGATTGATTGCCAACGGCGACCTGCTTGTCGGCAAAACCGAGGCAGCTTACGATAAGCGTCGCATTTGCGGGGACTGTCAGCTGGAACTGTCCATTAAAATCCGTGACGGTACCATTGCTGGTTTGACCAGCAACCATGACTGCCGCTCCGATAATGGGAGCACCAGTGCCGTCAACAACCTTTCCGCTCAAAGAGCGGTTCTGTGCAAAAGCATTGCCTGAACACAGAACGAGTGCTGCAGCCATCATAATGGAGGCAGCAACCTTTAAAAAGTGTTTTAACATTGGTTTAATAGGTAAAAAAGAATTGTATGGTTACTAATTTTTACAAAGATATTCTTTAGGTAAAAAAGACAATTTTAAAAATATGTCATAAATTTTCAATCTTCGGTCTATTGGCCCCTTTACGGGGCGTGTGGTTTGGTTTCCATTCCATCACAGCAAGCATCTCAAATAAAATTTGTATCTTTGCAGCGAATTAATTCAGAAAGCTATGAATCTCAGAGAAATCAAGAAAGACATCGAGTATGTGATCGGTGCGTTCGTGGACGACTGCGCCCTCTTCCTTTCCGTGCATCCGGGCAAGAACGCCGACGAAGTCGCGAACCTGATCGACGGTGCCGTGGACCTGTTCAATGACCTCCGCAACCGGCTTGGCAAGCCGGAGGGCAACAAGCGCGCCTACTACGACGGTATCCGCAAGGAGCTCCTCGAGAAGACCGACGCCCTCTACGACAAGCTCAGCGAGGCGGTGAAGAAAGGCCTCGGCGACTAAGCATACCTCCATAAGAAAAAGGTGTCCGGAGAACGCTCCGGGCACCTTTCGTCGTCTTAAGTGGCCTCGTCAGAACGACCACTTGTAACCCACGCCGGCGGAAATCAGGTTGCCGGTGTACCAGTCGATGGATTTGAGGACGAGCCCGTTCTCTTTCCAGCTGGCGGACCCTTCCTTGTTCGTGTCGATCTCCTTGTCCTTGTAATGGTCCCCGAGGAGGTAAAAGTCGAGGGCGTGGCGCTTGTCAAACTTCACCGTCACGCCAATCTGGGCGCGGAGGCGGCTGACGTAAGAGTGATTGTAGCCCAGGAACTTTTCATTCTTGTAGAGGTCCTTATTGGGCGTATCCTCGGTAGCGTACGGATTGGCCTCGCCGTAGTATCTCGCGTCGTTCAGGGCTGTCTTGACCTCGAATCCGGCATAGGGGACAACACTCCCCAAGCCCAGGTACTTGACGGAAACCTTTGACTTGAGAGCCAGCGCATTGCGTGGTGCCTGGAGCGTATTCATCTCGCCTGGCCTGTGCGTGATCCGGAAGGTTTCCTTGAGCCCGAACTGCCAGTCCGTCGTCTTATAAGTTCCCGTGAGGAAGAAGTTGCCGCGATGGCGCTGTGTCCAATCCTTGGACTCCAGCTTGTACCGGTTGATCAGCTCGTATTCAGCACCGACCTTCAGGAAGGAGAGCACCTTGTATTCCACGCCGATTCCCGTGTAGGAACGCATGAGGTCGTTTCCGGAGCTGTACCAGCGGAACTCCTCATGGGCCATTACATGCAGTCCTTTCGCCACTTTGGCATCGGCCTCCACCGTCGCGCGGGCGCCGAAGGACGTCCCCTCGTTATAGGTCGTCTGCGCGAAGGCCGCGGCCGGAACCGCCAGCAGGAGTGTCAACAGCAGCTTCTTCATTGCTCCACGTAATCTTTAGCGCGGGTGATCTGGTCGATGGAACCGGTCTCGTCCTTCCCGAGGGTATAGAACACCTTGATGAAGGCGGCATCCTTCAGGAAGTCCACGTGCCCGATTTCCACGTTGTCGACCTTGATGCCGAGGCGCTTCTCCAGGTCGGCGACGAGCTCGGCCCGGCGCTCCGGGACGATGAGCTCGATCCGGTCGTAGAGGACCAGCTTGGTGGAGGTCCGCTTCTGGAGCTTGTCGCTCTCCAGGAACCAGATCAGGCCGATGACGAGGAGGTTCGAGATGATGGTGACCAGCAGCGCGCCCATGTTCAGGGCGTAGTGCGGGGCGTCGGATGTCGCGCCGACGACCCGGTACAGCGGCGCCAGGCCGTTCATCGCCGCCAGGGCGATGATCACGAACAGGTAGGTCATCTCCCGGATGGGCACGGTCTCGGTCCGGTACCGGATGACGCCGAAGATGGCGAACAGGCCCAGGGTGAGGCCCACGCCCACCTCCACATTGCCCATGATATACAGGAGCATCAGCATCGCCGTGGAGAACACCATGAAGGTGAAATAGTAGTCGCGGCGGCGGCTCTTCCGGTAATAGAAGAGGCCCACGATGACCCAGCACACGGCGAGGTTCAGGAAGAACCGGATCGCGAGTTCCGTGAGGCTCTGAGCGGTGGTCATCATCGCGTCGGTGATGGACTGGATGTCGAGGAAGTTCTCGTCGGCGAGATCGTACTCGCCGAGGTCTTGCATCGTAATCATGCTACGGTGATTTTACGGTTGATGGTCTTTTCGATGAGCCGCACCTTCTCCTTGAACCGGTTGGAACGGGCCGACGGGTCCGTGAGGGTGACGGCGATGCAGTATTTGCTGATCCGGGCGACTTTCACCCGGTGGTCCAGGAGGATACCCTTCATCGCGCTGGCGGAGCGTCCGTCCTGTTTGAGTTCGATGACGACGGCGTCCCCGAGATCCGTCTCAAGTCCGGTGCGGAAGTTCTTGAACCGGAGGTCCGTGTCGATGGTGATCCGCTCCGTCATCGCGGGGTTCACGAGCGTGATCCGCCGGAAGGCGGTCTCCAGGGTGGGGAGGAGTTCCTCCGCGCGGAAGTCGGACCAGTCGGCAAGATACCGGCACGCGGCGGCATCGGCCCGGAAATCAGGCAGTTCCGCCATCGGGATGGCGGTGCGCTTCTTCTTGGTCCGCCCGCGGTTATTCTTCCGCTTGATCTCCAGGAAGGCGTCGCCGGAATTGACATAGGCGCGGGTGCGCACCTTCTGCCGGCGGAGCCGCTGGTTGTGATGGTCGGAGAACATCCGGAGGCCCGGGGTGTCGAAATAGACGGAGTCGTAGGGGCTGATCCGGGACCCGCCGGCGACGAGGACGCGGTAGCCGGCGGCGGCCGCGTCGCGGAGCACGCCCGCGAGCGTCGCCTCATCCGAGAGATACTTCGTGTCCACCCGGTTCATCAGACGCACCGCGTCCATCTCCGCCAGGGAAACGGGCGCGAAGCCGTCCAAGGTTGCGGCAGGGAATATGCGCGCAGGGTCAGGCATCCTCGGCGATGTATTCGAACACCTTGATGGTCAGGAGCTTTCCCTTCGCGTTGTAGTTATACTGGGTTTTCTTGCGGCCGAACTCGTTGTATTCGTACTTCTTGACGGATTCCAGCCGGTTCCGCTCGTTGTACACCGACTCCTTGATGCATTTACCCTCGGCGCCGGGGGCATACTCGAAGCGCTTGCGCCACTTCTGACCTTCGGAATTGTATTCGATCTCCTCGATCTTCTTGCCGTCGGCATCGTAGGTGGTGACATGGTCCAGCACCTTCTTCCCGCTCCGGGGATCGGTGTTCCATTCCTTGATGACCAGATTCTTCTTGTTGATCTTCTGGCCAGTGGTATTCTGGGCCGCGGCCGGCGCGACGAGCGCGAAGGCTAGGGCGATGATGGCGAGTAACTTTCTCATAATTTTGCAAATATACAACAATTCTCATTACCGGCCGCCCGGACCGCCGCCGGGACCCATGCCGCCACCGCCTCCGCTATAGGAGGAAATCGTGCAGGCCGTGCCATCAGTGACGGTTGCCTCAGTCCGGTACAGACCGCCGAAGTACTCCGTTCCGCCGCTCACTTTGACACCATATTTGATGGTTTTCAGGGAAGGGTTGGATACAACCAGCGTCAGGCTGCTGACGTTCGGGGTCTTGAAAGCGCAGAGGACATTGCCCTTTTCGTCGAACATGGCATAGTCGGTATTGGCCTTGACCGTCCCGGCCGACCAGCATTGCTGGCTGAGGGACGCGCCGCTCTCCAGCCCGCCGACGGCGATGACGGTGCCGCCGGTGAGATAGAGCTTCTTATGCTCCTCCGAGTTCGCGTCGATGGCGATTTCCGGTGAGCGGGAGCCGATGGCGTACACGACGCCGCCCTTGATGTAGAGGTCGCCGTTGGCGTCCAGGCCGTCGTTGCCGCTGGAGTAGGCAAAGACCGCCCCGCCTTCGACGGACAGGTCACTGTCGGCGTTGATGGCGTCGTCGCTGGAATAGGCATACACCTCGCCGCCGGAGATGACCAGCACGCCCTTGGCCTCCAGGGCTTCATGGCTGGCGCTTTTCGCGGTGAGCTTGCCACCGGAGATATACATGTTGCCATCGAACTTGACGGCCTTGGAGGCGACGGAATTGTCTTCTGTCGATGAACCCTGCCCGTGCCCGCCGGGACGCCCGCTGGGGCCGAAACCGCCGCCGGAACTGGTTCCGTAGTTGGCGCCGGTGACATTGACAGTCACGGTTCCGCCCTTGAAGTACGCGACGTTGTCGCCGCTGATGCCCTTGGCGCCCGTACCGGAGCTGGTGATGTTCAGGATACCGTCGACCATCTCGAAGCGGAGGTCCGCCTTGATGCCGGCGACGCCGGTCAGCTCGCCGTCCACTTCACCCGCGGAACCCGTGGTCACAATGTTCGTCACTCCGCCGGCGAAATACACCAGCGTGTCGGAGGAAAAACCCTTCTTGCCCGTCCCGGACACGTTCACGTCGATGGTTCCGTCACTGACGATGATGGATTCCTTGCCCCGGACGCCGTGGCCGGCGCTGGAAGTGACCTTCACGGTAGGGGAGGCCATGAAACGGACGTAATCGTCGGAGGTGATGCCTGCCTTGCCGGTGGCATTGACCGTCAAGGTGCCGTCGCCGCTGAAGACGAGCTGGCCTTCGGAGAAGAAGGCGGCCTTTTCGTCCTCGTCGTCCGGCGTTTGCGAATAAGACACGCCGTCGGCGAGGGTGTTTGTGCCCTTCACGACCACGAAAGTGCGCTTGTGGCTCTGGTTGTTGATGGCCGCGCCCTTCGTGTTCGTCAGATTCAGCCCGTTGAGGAGGATCTGCTGCTTCCGGGTGCTGTACAGTTTGAAATAGCCGTCGGAGGAGGAGCCGGAAAGGTCGTAGATGACGGCCTCCTGGCCATTGTTGGTGATAGTGACGCCGGCGCCGGATATACTTATGGTAAAATCCTCGGTAGTTCCGGTGACTTTGGCGCTAGTTCCGGAAAAGACCACTTTCACGGTGCGGTCAAACGTGGAGTTCGCCACGTTGTCGTCTTCTTTGTCTGTTTGGATGTTGCTTCCGGCCGTATCGTCTCCGGCGACGACGGTCTCGGTCTTGTCTTCCGGGCTGATGATGTCATCTTTGCCGCAGGCCAGCAGAAGCAGGCAGGCCACGGCTAATGCTATGTTCCTCATAGTTCTTTTATTAGTACACGTGCCGGACATTGAAGCAAGGATAATGCCGCAATTTAGTAAAAATCGAAATATTTCGATACGTTTTTTTCTCATCAATCCGCGCCGGTGAATAACACGGGTATACCTAAATTTCGTATCTTTGTAATTCACTAAAATACAAAGCTCATGAAAAAGACAGTTCTTGTATCTGGTGGCGCGGGCTTCATTGGAAGCCATGTGACCGTGGAACTCATCGAGGCGGGCTACGATGTGGTGGTAGCCGACAATTTCTCCAACTGCGACCATACCTGTTTCGAAGGCGTGAAGAAGATTACCGGCCGGGAAGATATTCCGCTCGTGGAAATGGACTTCTGCGACGCGGCCGCCGTCAAGAAGATCTTCCGGGACTATCCCATCGACGCCGTCATCCATTTCGCCGCCTACAAGGCCGTGGGTGAGTCCGTGGAGAAGCCCCTGATGTACTACAAGAACAACCTCCTCAGCTTCATGAACGTGCTGGAGGCCGCCCAGGAGAAGGGCAATTTCAATGTCCTGTTCTCCTCCTCCGCCACCGTGTACGGCGAGCCAGACAAGGTCCCCGTGACCGAGAAAACGCCCCGCAAGCCCGCCATCTCGCCTTACGGCAACACCAAGACGATGTGCGAAGACATCCTCCAGGATACCGTGAAGGCCAGCCACGGCTCTGTCAAGGGCATCCTCCTGCGTTACTTCAACCCGATCGGCGCACACCCGAGCGCCCTCATCGGCGAACTCCCGCGCGGCGTTCCCAACAATCTCGTCCCTTTCATCACCCAGACCGCCATCGGCAAGCGCGAGTGCCTCAGCATCTTCGGTGACGACTATCCCACCCCCGACGGCACCGGCCTGCGCGACTTCATCGACGTCGTCGACCTGGCCAAGGCCCATGTCTTCGCGGTCACCCGGATGCTCGAGGGCAAGATGAAGAAAGACTGCGAGATTTTCAACATCGGCACCGGCACCCCGCTCTCCGTGATGGAGCTGGTCAAGGCGTTCGAGAAGGTGAACGGCGTCAAGGTCAATTACCGCATCGCCCCGCGCCGTCCCGGCGACATCATCGCCATCTGGGCGGACCCTACCCTCGCCAACGAGGAAATGGGCTGGAAGGCCACCCGCAGCATCGAGGAAACCCTCGCCGCCGCCTGGGCCTGGGAGAAGCACCTGGCCGGTAAGTAATCCGGTTTTCCGGACCCTATTTATAGAAGAAGGTGTGACGTTAAAATCACACCTTTTGTTTATCTTTGCAGTATGCGGAAATGGATGTTTTCCGGGGCTCTTCTGCTGACGTGCCTCGGGCTGCAGGCGCAGTCGCTGCAGCAAAAAGTCGATCAGGCGGTCACCGCCGAACCGCTGAAAGGGGCGGTCGTGGGGGCGATGGTCCAGGATATGTCCGGACACGTCGTCGCGCAGCGCGAGGCGGGGCGGCGGATGGTGCCGGCGTCGAACATGAAGCTCATCACCACAGGAACGGCCCTGCACGCCCTCGGCCCCGGTTTCCAGTTCGAGACGGGCATCGGTTACACCGGTGAGGTCGATGCGGACGGCACCCTGCACGGAGACGTGTACATCGTGGGCGGGGGAGACCCCACCATCGGCGTGGCCGATACGGTCGCCGTGAAGCCCGAGTCGCTGTTCTGGCGCTGGAAGTCGCTCCTGAAGGACGCAGGAATCAGCCGCATCGACGGTCGCATCATCGGCGACGGCCGGGCCTATGAGGGACACCTGGAAAACCAGAGCTGGTCCTACGACGACACGGGCACCTATTACGGCGCCGGCTGCAACGCCCTCAGCTTTTACGAGAACGCCATCGACTATGTGGTATCGGCGGGCGTGGAAGGCGCCCCGGTTAAGGTAACCCAGCGCTATCCCGAAACGCCCTGGATGCACTTCGGCAACCTGACATCGACAGGGCCCAAGGGCACCGGCAACAGCCTCTATCTTTATACCACCGACCTGGCGCCTTACGCGGAGATGCGTGGCACTTTTGCCGTGGACCGGAAACAGAAGCTGGAACATTTTGCGAACAAGTACGGCGCCCTGACCTGCGCCTACTATTTCTGGCAGAACCTGCGCGGCACCGGCTGGGAAGTCTCCGGCGGTTATGCCGACATCGACCGTGGCGGCTATGTCCGCGGGCGGGATTTTGTTCCTGTCGATAAGGCCGGCACGCCGAAGCTGGTGGGGACATCCGCCTCGCCGGTCCTGTCCCGGATCGTCCGCCAGACCAATGTCAACAGCGACAATTTCTATGCGGAGGCCATCTTCCGCCAGATGGGCGAAAGGGCTTCTGGCATCGCGGTTTATGACAGCTGCCGCGTGGCGGTGGCGGATGTGCTGGAGAGTCTGGTTCCCGGCACCCTCGATGGTCTGCGCATGGAAGACGGCAGCGGTTTGTCGCGCCTGAATACCGTATCGCCAGCCTTCCTGGCAGGCTTCCTTCGGGCGATGACCCGCTCCCGCGGCTTCGACGCCTTCCTCGCCAGTCTCCCGAAACCCGGCGAGGGCACATTGGCCACCCTGCTGCCCAAACTCCCGGCTGACCAGAAGGCCCGCGTCCGCGTCAAGAGCGGCTCCATGGACGGCGTCCTCTGCTACAGCGGCTATATCCTCGACGAAAGCGGAAAACCTAAATTTGTTTTCTCGTTGATGGTCAATGGCGCCACGGCCAAAACGGCCGTTTTGCGGGATACTTTGGGCGCCTTAATCGAAGGGTTATTGTAGTTTTTCAGAAAAAGAATAGTTACCTTTGTGGTTCCAAAACAGCAGCCTATGGCAATGAGTTCTACAGGATATATCACCCAGGTGGTGGGACCGGTGGTGGACGTTCATTTCACCCTGGAAAAAGGCGGGGACCTGCCCCGGATCCATGA
>JAFYTP010000120.1 GCA_017558775.1 Bacteroidales bacterium
ATTGATCAATTGTTCGGGACGAAAATGACCGGGATGGTGTAGGTTACCCGGCAAGGCTTCCCGTTATTGATTCCGGGCTTCCATTTCGGGGAACTCTTGATGACACGGACGGCTTCTGCGTCCAGGGCAGGATGGACACCCTCCAGCACCTCGACTTCCTGCACGCGGCCGTTGGAACCGACCACGAATTTGACCTTGACGGTTCCGCCGATGTGACCGTCGATGGCGCTCTTCGGATACTTCACGCGGGCCGCGACCCAGGCGGAGAAGGCATCGACGCCTTTGCCTTTGAAGGTAGGCCACCGTTCCGGCGATTTCGCCTTTTCAACCTCTTCGGCGTGATGGGGACCGTTGGCCTTGCGGATGAGGTGGCCGCCGGCCATCTCGATGATGGTGCCATTATAGATGGAATGGCGGCCGGAAACGGTAAGGGTATCGCCGACGGCAATGTCCATCTGCGGGAAAGACACGTTCATGCCCGGGCGACCGTCAACCAGGCCGTACACATAGGCCTCGCCCGTTTCGTCCTTCAGATAGAACACGCCGCGCTGGTCGCCCTTCATGCGGCTGACCACGCCCTGCAGCACCACCAGCGTAGTATCGTTGCGGGACATCTTATTGAATTCGTCCGCCGTCTTGTGGACGCCCTGCGCCGCGACGGGAAGGGCGGTGGCGAGGGCAAAGAATGCTATAATTATCTTTTTCATTTCTTTCGTGCAGGGAGGAACAAACCTCCGATGGAGAGGAGGAGTAAGAGGATCAGGGCGATGGAGGAGGCGCGGGAGATGTTGGCGCCGGTGCGGTAGGAGGCGGGGGCAAAGCGCATCACGAGGTCGTGCTCGCCCGCGGGGAGGGAGGCCGCGCGGAGGGTCCAGTCAGCGCGCAGGACATCGACCGGGGTACCATCGACCTGGGCATTCCAGCCGTCGGGGTAGTAGATTTCGCTGAAGACGGCGAGGCGGTCGGCGGAGGCGGTGTAGTGGTACCGGAGCTCGTTCGGGGCGTAGGAGGTCAGGACGATGGTGTCGGTGGTATCAGCCGGAGCCGCGGTGACGGCGGGCATGTCCTTGCCGATGATGGCCTGGCGCTTCAAATCGACCGAACCCAGGAAGGCGATCTCCTCGTCGGGGGTCGCGGCGGAAACCACCTCGTCCACGAACCAGGCGTTGCCGAGGGCATTCGCATTCACCACCGGAGGATACTCTCCGTCGAGAATGATATATCTGGTGTTCAGCGCGTTAAGCACCGGAATCTCCGGCATGCCGTTTTCGATTTCGTCGATGGTTTCGGCTGTCTGCAAGACGCCGTAAATCTTGTTGATTTCACCTGTCAGATAGTGCTCGATGAGGTCCTGGTAGCGCTGGAGCTTGGCGGGAGAGTAACCGCCAACGCTCTTGTGGTGGTAGGACGGCACGGCCGAGTTGAACACATTGACACTCAGGTCCAGGACGCGGTAGGACGGGTCCGGATCGGCTTTGACCAGCTGGTCCACGGGGCGCTCGGCGAAGGGCTTGTTGAAGTCCTTCGGGGTGGTGAAGTGGTCGGCGTTCAGGTAACGCTTGCCCACGGCGAACATATTGACCAGCACCAGCGCGCAGATGGCGAGGCTGGCGATGACTTTCCGGATGGGGTTCTTCTTCTCCCCGAGGCACGCCCACAGCAGGAGGGCCCAGGCCGCGGCGATGAGGAGGAAGGACATCAGGGCGTCCTGGCGGAACAGGGCGATGCGGTCCGCCTGGAAAGCCTCCACGAGGATGTCCTGCTGGCCCGCGTCGGAGGCCGACGTGAAGTCGCCCGCGAGCGTCGGGATCAAGAAGAACAGCAGGCTCAGGCCGCCGGTGAGGGCGAAGGCGATGCCGCTCTTCCGCAGGAAGGACTTCCGGTCATAGCCGTCCCGGACGATATGGTCGAGCGTCAGGAAGCCCAGCACGGGCAGCGTGACCTGCAGGACGACGAGCGCCATCGACACCGTGCGGAACTTGTTATACAGCGGCAAGACATTGAAGCAGAGCTTGGTAAAGGCCATGAAATGACTACCCACGGCCATCAGGATGGCGATGATAGTGCCCACGATGAGCCACCATTTCTCCTTCCCCTTGTACAGGAACAGACCCAGGATGAACAGGAACACCGTGATGGCGCCCATGTACATCGGCCCGGCCGTGAAGGGCTGCGGGCCCCAGTACAGCGGCAGGCCCTTGGCGATTTCGCGCAGGTTCGACTGCCCGGCGCGCTTGAGCAGCTGGATGGTCTCCGACTTCGCCGGATCCACCGCCTGCGACGAAGAGCCGCCGTTGAAGTTCGGAATCATCATATTGGGCAGTTCCTCCCAGCCATAAGACCACGCTGTCGCATAGTCCAGGTCCAGACCGCCGCCCTTGACATCCCCGTCCTGCGTCAGGTCAGAGCCTCCACGCATGGTGTTCGGCGTATATTTCGCCAACGGCAGCAGCTTGTTCACATTCGTGGCGATACCCACGCCGCCGACCACCAGCAAGAGGGCCGACGCAATAAAGAACCTGCCAATGCGGTCCTTCCTTTTCCGAAGTATGTCGATGAACTCCACCAGCGCGTAGAGCATCACCAGAATCGCCAGATAGTAAGTGATTTGCTGATGGTTCGCCTTAATCTGCATGCTCAGCGCAAGGCTGAACAGGACGGCGCCCAGCAGTACTTTCGCGAGCCAGCGGCTCTTGGATTCGATGCTGCGGTAGGTATAGACAAGCGCGGCCAGCACCCACGGGAAGAAGGCGATTGCTTGCATCTTCGTGTTGTGGCCCACCTGGATAATCTGGAAGTTGTACGAGCAGAACGCGATGGCCACGGCGCCGCCAAGGGCCAGTGGCCAGCTGATTCCCAGCGCCAGCATCAACAGGAACGCGCCCAGCAAGGTGATGAACAAGTATGTCGCGGGACGCTTGCCCGTAAGCAGCAGGTTGTAAATCCCCTGCGTCGCATCTCCGCCATTCTGCGTGGAAATGGCCGTCGTGGGCATTCCGCCGAACATGGAATCGGTCCAATAGGTGGGGTCGTCCGGATGCGCGGCGTTCCACTCCGACATCTCGTGCGACATGCCCACAAACCCCGATATATCGCTCTGGTTCACGATCTTCCCGTCCAGCACCTGCGGCACGAAACCGTAGCTGAGCACGAGGAAAAACACCACGGCGCCGAGGGCGATGCCGATATTCTTCAACAGTTTTTTCTTGTCCATGACTTACTTGTTTTCGTTAGAGACCCGCTCCAGCAGGGCGGCGAGTTCGCGGGTGAGACTGCGGCGGGAGAAGCGGGCGATGTCGCCCTCCACGGGCGGGACGCCGCCGGCCTTGTGCTGCTCCCAGGCCTTGTCGATGAAATCGCGCATTGCTTCCAGGTTGTCCCAGCCGGCCGTGACGCCGGCGCCGGTGTCCGCCAGGACGCGGGCCATCGCCCCGTCCTCCTGGCCGATGCCGAGGATAGGCCTCCTAGATGCCAGATATTCAAACAGCTTACCGGGCAGGATCGGCCGATATTCCGGATCGTTCCGCAGCGGAAGCACCAGCACGGAAGCAGCGAGCTGCTCGCGCACGGCGGCCAGATGGTCCCGATAGCCCAGGTCGATGACATTGTCCTTCAGCCCCGCCTCTTCGATTGCGTCGTACACCTCGCGGTCTACCTTGCCCACCAGCCTCAACCGAAGCGCGGCCTTGAAGTCCGGATCGGCCCAGGCCTTGATGCCCAGGGCTTTCCAGAGGTTGAGCGGGTTGCCGTCGGCCGCCAGGAGGCCGGTGTGGACGACATTGAAGTTGCCGTCCGGCTCCACGGCCTGTTCGAAGTCGCCGCCGTCGTAGCCGTTCGTGATCATCGACACGGGCGTTTTCGTCTGCGCCTGGAACTCTTCCTGCACGAGCGGCGTGACCGCCAGCACGGTGGAACATTCGTCCAGGACGGACTGCTCCATCGCCCGGAGCCGGCGCCAGGTGCGCGCGGACATCGGCAGATGCTTGAGGTAGTACATCCGGCTCCACGGGTCGCGGAAATCCGGAATCCAAGGGAGGCCCAGTTCCTTGTGCAGGCGCTGGCCGATGAGATGCATCGAGTGGGGCGGTCCCGTCGTAACGATCACATCGACAGGATGTTCCGCCAGATATTTCTTGAGGAAACGGACGCTCGGCTTCACCCAGCCCACGCGCGGGTCCGGCACGAACAGGTTGCCACGGATCCACAGCGACAGGCGCTGCTTGAACGACTTCTTGCCGCTGGAGATCTCCGTGACGGCGCCGCCGCTCGCTCCCGCGGTCAGCGTTTTCATATCTGTCGACGCGCCCTTGCCCATCAGCTTGCGGTAGAGGTTGTAGGGTTCGGTGATGGGACGGCGGACGATTTCCACGGTATGGGGGATCTCCGCTTCCAGGGTATGGTCGATGGCCGTGTACTCCGGGTTTTCCGGCGTGTAGATGACCGGCTGCCAGCCTTCCTGCGGAAGATACTTGGCGAATTTCACCCAGCGCTGGACGCCCGAACCTCCGGACGGCGGCCAGTAATATGTGACGACGAGCACGCGTTTCATAGTTTACAAAGTTAATATAAAATTCGTATCTTTGTATGTTATCCCAAGCGAGACGGACATGGCAAAGATGGCGGAAGACACCCCCCTGATCAAACAGTTCTTCGAGGTGAAAGCACAGCACCCCGAGGCGCTCTTGCTGTACCGTGTGGGCGACTTTTACGAGACCTACTCGGATGACGCCGTGACGGCGTCCCGCGTCCTCGGTCTCGTGCAGACCAAGAAGTCCAACGGCGACAAGGGCCCCATCCCCATGGCCGGTTTCCCGCATCACGCCATTGAGAACTATCTCACCAAGCTGGTCCGCGCCGGCTTCAAGGTCGCCATCTGCGACCAGCTGGAGGACCCGAAATTCGCCAAGAAGCTGGTCAAGCGCGGCGTGACGGAAATCGTCACTCCCGGCATCTCCTTCGGCGAGAACATGCTGGAAATCAAGGAGAACAACTACCTCTGCGGCCTCGCCTTCGAGCGCGACCAGGCCGGCGCCGCCTTCCTGGACGTGTCCACGGGACAGTTCCAGGTGGCGCAGGGCTCGCTGGAATACATCGGCACTCTCATGGGCTCCCTCGCCCCGAAGGAACTGGTCGTTCCCCGGAGCTGCGAGAAGGGCGTCAAGGACCGTTTCGGCAGCTATTACATCACGTCTCTGGACGAATGGGCCTTCGTGTATGACGCGGCGGTGGAGAAGCTCAAGCGGCAACTCCGCGTGGACAGCCTCAAGGGCTTCGCCGTGGACACGATGCCACTCGGTATCTGTGCCGCCGGCGCCTTGATGGTGTACTTGGAGCAAACGCAGCACGTGGGCCTGCGGAACATATCGACACTCGGCCGCATCGACGAGGCCAAGGTCGTCTGGATGGACCCGTTCACCCTCCGCAACCTGGAGGTTTTCCAGGCGGCGTCGGGCCGCGAGGGCGTGTCCCTGGTGCAGACGGTGGACCGCTGTTCCTCGCCGATGGGCGCCCGGATGCTCCGCGGCTGGCTGGCCATGCCTATCCTGGACCGGAAGGAACTAAACCAGCGCTACGATATCGTGCAGTTCTTCGTGGACCGGCCGGAAACCTTGCAGCAGGTGCAGGAAGAGCTGGGAAAACTCGGCGACCTGGACCGCATCCTCGGCCGCATCGCCAACGGCAAGGCCCTCCCGCGGGAGGTCCTGCAGCTGAGCCGCGGCCTCGCCCAGATGAAGCCCCTGCAGGAAAACTGCGTCGGCCAGGGCTGCGAGGCGGTGGACCGGCTGATGAAAGGCCTGGTGGGCTGCGAGAAGATCCTGAAGGAAATCGTGAACACCCTGGACCCGGATCCCGCCTCCCAGATCGGCAAGGGCCCGGTCATAGCCGAGGGTGTCAATGAGGACCTGGACGAGTTGCGCGGCCTGTCCGGCAGCGGCAAGGACTACCTCCTGCAGATGCAGCAGCGCGAGGCCGAACGCACCGGCATTTCCTCGCTCAGAATCGCCTACAACAACGTTTTCGGCTACTATATCGAAGTCCGCAACACCTTCAAGGACAAGGTTCCGCCGGAGTGGATCCGCAAGCAGACGCTCGTCAACGCGGAGCGCTACATCACCGAGGAACTGAAGGAATACGAGGAGAAGATCGTCAACGCGGAAAGCCGCATTTACGAAATCGAGACGCGCCTGTACGCGAACCTCATCGCCCATATCCAGGACTGCATCACCGCCATCCAGAAGAACAGCCGCATCCTCGCGAAACTGGATGTCCTCGCCGGCTTCGCCGAGCAGGCCGTGGACCGGCACTACTGCCGTCCCGTCGTGGACGACTCCCTGTCGCTGGACATCAAGGCAGGCCGCCACCCGGTCATCGAAACCCTGATGCCTGCGGGCGAGGAGTATGTGCCGAACGATGTCTATCTCGACTCCAAGTCACAGCAGATCATTATCCTGACCGGTCCGAACATGGCCGGTAAGTCCGCCCTCCTGCGGCAGACGGCCCTGATTGTCCTGCTGGCGCAGACGGGCTCCTTCGTCCCCGCCGCCGAGGCCCGGATCGGATATTTCGACAAGATCTTCACCCGCGTCGGCGCGACGGACAACATCTCCCGCGGCGAATCCACCTTCATGGTGGAGATGCTGGAAACGGCGATGATCCTTCACAATCTCAGCGCCCGGTCGCTGGTCCTGCTGGACGAAATCGGACGGGGAACATCGACCTATGATGGCATGTCCATCGCCCGCGGCATCGTGGAGTACATCCACGAATACGGCAAGGGTGCGAAGACGCTCTTCGCCACCCATTATCACGAGCTGAACGACCTGGAAGGCGTTTTCGAGCGCGTGAAGAACTTCCATGTGACGGTGAAGGAAGTGGGCAAGGAGGTGATCTTCCTCCGCAAGATCAAGGAAGGCGGCACGGCCCACAGCTTCGGTATCCACGTCGCCCGCATGGCCGGCATGCCGGCCCCGGTGCTGGAAAGCGCCGAGCGCACGCTGAAGGCCCTGGAGAACTCCCAGGCGCTCGAACGCATCGGCGCCCTCACCCCCGTCAAGCCGCACAACACCAAGGAGGGCCGCGTGGAAAAGGACGGCTCCCTCCAACTCTCCATGTTCCAGCTGGACGACCCGCTCCTGGAGTCGTTACGGGACCGTCTCAAAGGTCTCGACCTCAATAATATGACACCGCTCCAAGCGTTTGACACGCTCAGAGCGATGAAAGATGAATTAGGGGTCTAAAAGCTACGCAGTAAATACCCAAATGATCGCCTCCTCGAGCACTTCGCCGGGGCGGAGGGTCGTTGTCGGGAAGCCGGGCTGGTTGGGGGCGTCGGGGGTGTGCTGGCATTCGATGGCGACGCCGTCGTAATCCTCGTACTCCTTGCCGGTCTTGCCGAGCGGGCAGCCCTTGAGCCAGTTGCCGGTGTACACCTGCACGGCGGGCTGGGTGGTGAGGATTTCCACGTGACGGCCGGACTTGGCGGCCCAAAGGTCCGCGGCGGTCGTGAGCTGGCCGGGCATGGCGCCGTCGATGAGCCAGCAGTGGTCGTAGCCCTTGCCGATCTTGAGGGCTTCGAAATCGGCCTTGATGTCCTGGCCGATGGGTTTGGCCTCCACGAAGTCCATCGGGGTGCCGGCGACGTCCGCGGGCTCGCCGAGCGGAATCTGCGTCGGATCCGTGGGAAGATACTGGGAGCAATTGAGTTCAAGCTTGTGGTTCAGGACCGTGCCGGAGCCGTCGCCGTCCAGGTTGAAATAGACATGGTTCGTGAGGTTCACCACCGTCGGGGCGTCGGTTTCCGCGGTGAGGATGAGCTTGAGCTCGTTCTCCTCGCTCCACTCGTAGTGGGCGACGGCCTTCAGGTTGCCGGGGAAGCCGGCTTCGCCATCCTCGGAGAAATACATGAACTCCACGGCGTCACCATCGACACGGCTGTCCCAGACCTGGTTTGCGAAGCCCTGAGGGCCGCCGTGCAGGTGGTTGGGACCGCAGTTGACGGGGATGGTGTACTCCACGCCGTCCAGCGAGAACTTGCCCACGGCGATGCGGTTCGCGAAACGGCCGGGGACCTTGCCGCAGCAGGGGCCGTCACCGAAATAGTCCAGCGGGTTCTTATAGCCCAGCGCCACGTCGCCGAGCTTGCCGTCCTTGTCCGGGACGACGACGGCCACGATGCCCGCGCCGATATTGGTCAGCTGTACATACGCGCCGGAGGCGTTTTTGAGGGTATAGCGGTAGATTTCCTTTCCGTCCGGGGCCTTGGCCCAAAGTTCTTTGGTGATTTCCATATCTCGTGTGTGTTTAGTGCGTTTTAGCTACTTTACAAATATACTCTTTTTTGGGGAATATTTCGTAAATTTGCAACCTATGAAACAATACCTGGACCTGTTAAGGCATATCCGCGCGAACGGGGCGATGAAAGAGGACCGCACCGGCACGGGCACGCAGAGCGTGTTCGGCTATCAGATGCGGTTCGACCTGTCGGAAGGCTTCCCGCTCCTGACCACCAAGAAGGTGCACCTGAAGTCGATCATCTACGAACTCCTGTGGTTCATCGCGGGGGATACGAACGTGAAGTATCTCCAGGACCATGGTGTCACCATCTGGGATGAATGGGCCGATGAGAATGGCGACCTGGGCCCGGTTTACGGCCACCAGTGGCGCTCCTGGCCCGCTCCGGATGGACGGGCCATCGACCAACTTTCCATGGTAATCGACACAATCAAGCGGAATCCGGACTCCCGGAGGATGCTGGTGAGCGCCTGGAACCCCGCCGAGGTCGACAAGATGGCCTTGCCGCCATGCCACTGCCTGTTCCAGTTCTATGTGGCCGACGGAAAGCTCTCCTGCCAGCTCTATCAGCGCAGCGCCGACGTCTTCCTGGGCGTTCCGTTCAACATCGCGTCCTATGCGCTCCTCACGATGATGATCGCGCAGGTGTGCGGTCTGAAGCCGGGCGAGTTTGTCCATACCACCGGCGACACGCACATCTACCGGAACCACTTCGAGCAGGTTGCCACCCAGCTTTCGCGCGAGCCCCGTCCCCTCCCCAAGATGCGGCTCAACCCGGAAGTCAAGTCCATCTTTGATTTCAAGTACGAAGATTTCACCCTGGAAGGCTACGACCCGTGGCCGGCCATCAAAGCCCCCGTCGCCGTCTAATGGAAAAGTGCCTGATCGTCGCCGTCGCCGACAACAATGCCATCGGCCGCAAGAACGCCCTGCTGTGGAACCTGCCGGGCGACATGAAATACTTCCGTGAGCAAACCTCGGGCAACGCCGTGATCATGGGCTGGATGACCTACCAGTCCATCGGTCGCCCGCTGCCCAAGCGCCACAACATCGTCATCTCCCTCTTCCCCTGGCCGGAAGCCCCGGCGGAAGTCACCGTCGTCGAGAGTCTCGAGGACGCGTTCGACGCCGCGGAAGAGATGGCCGATCAGGTCGGCCATGACGATGTGAAGGCCTTCGTCATCGGCGGGGCCTACACCTACGCCCAGGCGATGGATATCGTTGATACGATGTACATTACCCACGTACACGACGCGCCGCAGGACGCGGACGCCTTTTTCCCCGCCATCGACCCGGAGGTCTGGCGGGAGGACAGCCGGAGCGAGACGCAGGTGGACCCCACCACCGGCATCACCTACGAATTCGTAGTGTACCGCCGCCGGTAATCCGGAACTTAAACGAACTTGACAAATGAAAGAACGCGAGAATTTCGGCGGCCGCATGGCCGTTATCATGGCGATGGCAGGCTCTGCCATCGGCCTGGGCAATATCTGGCGGTTCCCGTATCTGGTCGGACAGAACGGCGGGGCCGCCTTTGTGATTCTCTACATCGCGGCCACCCTCATCATCTCCCTCCCCATCTTCTTCGCCGAATCCATCGTCGGACGGCGGAGCGGGGCGAACTGCCGCGGGGCCATGCGCGCCCTGGCGCCGGCTTCCAAGTGGAAATGGATGGGCTTCCTGATGGTCTTCACACCGATGTGGATCGTCTCCTACTACAGCGTCGTGGGCGGCTGGTCGCTGGAATACCTGGTGCAGGCGCTCCAACTGAAGTTTGTCCACGCGGGGCCGGACGCGATGAGCGGCACCTTCGAGCGCTTCATCACCCGCGCCTGGGCGCCGGTTGCGTATCACCTTGTCTTCCTAGCGGTTACCGTCGTAATCGTCGCGCTTGGCGTCAAGTCGGGCATTGAAAAGTTCAGCAAGATCTGCCTGCCGCTCCTGTTCGTGCTGGTGGTGGTCATTTCCATCTATTCGGTCTCTCTCCCGGGCGCGAAGGAGGGCGTGGCTTACCTCTTCAAACCGGACTTCTCGAAGGTGACGATCCATAGTTGTCTGGACGCGCTGGGACAGTCGTTCTTCTCGCTGTCCCTCGGCATGGGCATCATCATCACCTATTCTTCTTACGTAAGCAAGAAGGAGAATCTGCTGGTCTCCGGCGTGGGAACGGCGATTTCCGACCTTTCCTTCGCCATCCTGGCAGGTCTCGCCATTATGCCGGCCGTGTTTGCCGCCGGCATCGAACCGGGCAGCGGTCCGGGCCTCATTTTCGACACCTTGCCGTACATTTTCGCGCAGATGGGCGTTGAGATGCCGTGGGTCAGTTCCATCGCCGCCATCCTGTTCTTCCTGACCGTCCTCTTCTCGGCCCTGACCTCGTCCGTCTCCCTGATCGAGGTGGGCGTGGCCTACCTGACGGAGGAGCGCGGCTTCAAGCGCTGGTCCGCTTGCCTGCTACTGTTCGCGTTGACGGGCGCCGTGGGCGTGGTCTGCAGCCTTTCCTTCGGCCCGCTGGCCAATATCAAGATCTTCGGACACGGTCTCTTCGACTTTGCCGATATGTTCGCTTCCAACGTCCTCCTCACCCTGGGCGGCCTCCTCATCGTCCTGTTCGTGGGCTGGAAGATGTCCCGGGCCGATGTGTACGATGAGTTCACCAACGGCGGCCGGAAGACTTGGAACAAGGCCTGCTTCAACACGGTGTACTTCCTGATCCGGTACGTCGCCCCCGTGGGCGTCGCGGTCCTGTTCATTTCCAATCTGTTATGACGCCCCGCGAGAACTTTGGCAGCCGCTTCGCGGTGATCATGGCCATGGCCGGTTCGGCCGTGGGCCTGGGCAATATCTGGCGGTTCCCGTACATGGTTGGCGAACACGGCGGCGCCGCATTCATCATCCTGTACATGCTAGCCAGCTTTATCCTGGTACTGCCCATCTTCTTCGCGGAAACCATCATCGGCCGTCGCAGTCGTCAGGGCACCTTCGGCGCAATGGAGAAACTTGCTCCGGGCACGAAATGGAAATGGCTGGGGCTGTTCACGGTCCTGTCGCCCATCATCATCCTGAGTTACTACTCCGTCGTGGGTGGCTGGTCGGTGGAATACCTGTATAAGGCTGTTTGTCTGGACTTTACGAGGTCCGATCCCGAGCAGGTCAGCAGCTTTTTCGGCGCCTTCATCTCCTCCACCGGCGGCCCGATCGCGGCCCATACCATCTTCATGCTCCTGGTCGCGGGTATCGTCCTCGCCGGCGTGAAAAAGGGCATCGAAGGGTTCACCAAGATCACGATGCCGGTGCTGTTCGTGTTGATCGTCGCCCTCGCCATCTACTCCGTCACCCTACCGGGCGCCTCCGAAGGCGTCGCCTACCTCGTCAAGCCCGATTTCTCCAAGGTCGATGCACACGCAGTCGCCGCGGCCATGGGCCAGGCCTTCTTCTCGCTGTCCCTGGGCGTCGGCACCATCCTGACCTACGCCTCGTATATGCGGAAGGATGAGAACATTCTGGCGTCGGGCGC
>JAFYTP010000121.1 GCA_017558775.1 Bacteroidales bacterium
ACACGCACGACCTGCTGACCAGCACGACGGCCCCGGGCAACACGGGCGCTGAGCGGGTGTACGTCAACGCCGGCCTCGTGAACAACCACGGTACGGAATTCGAACTGGGTTGGAAAGACTCCTTCGGCGACTTCTCCTACGGCATCAGCGGCAACCTCTCCACGGTCCACAACAAGGTCATCGAGGGCACGTCCAAAGACCGCGTCCCGGGCCAGAAGATCTGGAGCTCCTATGATGTGACTTACTTCGAGGAAGGCTACCCGCTGTGGTACCTGCGCACCTTCGTCGTGGACCACGTCGACCAGCAGACCGGTGCGGCTGTCTATAAGGATTTCGACGGTGACGGCGAAATCACGGCTGAAGACCGCGACTTCGTGGGCAGTGGTATCCCCGATTTCACCTACGGCCTTACGCTCAACATGGCCTACAAGGGCTTCGACCTCCTCGTGCTGGGTGCCGGTTCCCAGGGTGCCGAACTGCTCTACGCCGTGACCCGTGCCGATGCCCTGCAGCAGAACACGCTCAAGATTTTCTACACGGACGCCTGGCAGAACGCCTCCTCCACCGGCTACAAGTATCCGAAGCCGGATGTGAACGACAAGTTCTACCGCACTTCCAATATGCGCGTCTACGACGCTTCCTTCTTCAAGATCAAGCAGATCCAGCTGGGTTACACCCTGCCTCGCAAGTTTGTCAAGAAGATTGCGATGAGCTCCCTCCGCGCTTATGTCTCCCTGGATGACTGGTTCACCTTCACGAAATATCCGGGCCTCGATCCGGAGACCAGCCATGCCGGTTCTTCCGCCAGCGGTCTGGGTGTCGACTACGGTTCCTACCCGATCTCCAAGAAACTGGTCTTTGGTGTTAATGTTTCCTTCTAAAACTGAATCCGTATGAAAAAGATATATTCAATCCTTTCGATTGCGGCGCTTGTTCTGGCTGCCTCCTGCCAGAAGAACCTCGATATCCCTCAGAAGAGTGTTCTCTCCACCGAGGATTTCTATACGAACGCCACCGCGGACGATGCGGAGGCCCTGATCGGCAGTGTCTACCATCTGTACTGGGGCGGCCGCGACGTGACCTGCGTCAACGGTGTCGAGAAGATCATGTTCCTGAACAGCCTGGACGACAACCATTATCCGGGCGGCGGTTCCTTCACCGACAATGCCAACAACTTCCAGGATGCGGGCAACTACAACGTCACTTCCGCCGATGCTGCCCCGAAGATTATGTATAAGGGTATCTACAGTGTCATCTACCACTGCAACCTGATCCTGGAGAAGATTCCCGAGTCCAGCGACGCCCGCATCCAGCGCGTCAAGGCCGAGGCCAACTTCCTCCGTGCACTGGCGATGTTCGACGCCGTGCGCTGGTGGGGTACCCCGCCGCTTGTGGACCATCTGCTTTCGCAGGATGAGTACTATCAGGCCAACACCCCGACCAAGGAATCCATCGACTGGATCCTGGCTACGATGAAGGATGCGGCCGATGCGTTGCCCGCCATCAGCGGCAAGGGCCAGCAGCAAGCCTTCGGCGCCCGCATCTCCAAGCATGCGGCCCTGGCTTACCGCGGCAAGGTGGGCCTCTGGTACGGCCAGAAGTTCAACGATCAGGCCATCCTGGCGGATGCTGTCAAGGATCTCAAGACGGTCATCGACTCCGGTCTCTACGGCCTGGTTTCCGATATGTTCATCATCGAGCGCCAGGCGGGCGACTTCTGCGAGGAGTACCTCTTCGAGCACAATGCCGGCGACAACGACGGTTTCCCCGGCGATCCTTCGAACGACCTTCGCCATACTTGGATGGGCTGGCCGAGCTCGATCCAGCTCCCGAAGGAGTTCTTCGGCGGCTGGGGCTGGAACGCCGTGTCCAAGGAGTTCGGCGAATTCCTGGCGAAGCACGAAGGCAACATCGAGAATCCGCGCTTCAAGTCCACGATCCACACCTATGAGCAGGTGCTTGATATGGATTATGCCGCTGGCGTGACACCCGGTGTGAAATCGGCCGTTTACAGCAATGCCGGTTACTTCACCTTCCGTGGCGTCGGATTCCTCAGCGAAGCTTATGAAGGAACGAGCCCTCCTTTCTGGAAGTGGTACAAGGTCAACACCCCGATGCTCCGCTATGCGGAAGTGCTGCTTCTCTACGCCGAGGCCAAATTCCTCGTGGACAATGACGCTGACAAGAGCGGCCTGAAGGCCCTGAACGAGGTCCGCCGCCGCGCCCAGATTCCTGAGCTTGGCTCCATGACCTATCAGGACATTAAGGACGAGCGTCGCGCCGAGCTCTTCTGCGAGCAGGAGCGCTACTTCGACCTGGTCCGCTGGGGCGATGCTCCCACCGCACTTGCGAACAAGGGCAAAACGAACTACATCTTCCACGGCTACAAGCCGGGCACCACGGAGTGGGATGTGGAAGCTGTGGCCGGATCCGGCAAGGGCTGGTCGGACAAGTACAACCTCCTTCCGTTCCCGTACGAGCAGACCTCTGCCAATCCCAACCTGAAACAGAATCCTGGCTGGTAAACCGAAAACCAATTCTTTATATAAATGAAAATCAGAACTTTCTTTGTGTACGGCCTCGCCGCAGCGATGTTAGCATCCTGCGGCCAGGGCCGCCCGGCGCCGGCCGAAGCCGGCCCGGTCAAGATTGAACCCGGTGAGCAGGCTCCGCTTGCGGATCCCGGACAGAAGAACTTCGGCGGCATGGCCACCGGCGCACCCCGCGACACCACCGGTATGGCCGAGCGCATGCGCCGGATGCGGGAAGAAATGAACAAGATTCGCACTGTCCATTTCAACGACCTGTCGATGAGCGATCCGTTCATCTATGCGGACCCGACCACGCAGACCTACTACCTGACTTCCTCCGGCGGCCGTCAGTACCGGAGTAAGGACCTCGTGATGTGGGAAGGCCCCTACAATGTCATCGACCTTTCCGGCACCTGGTGCGAGAAGGCGGGCTTCGCCGCCGCGGCGGAGATCCACAAGATCGGCGATTACTACTACTACGCCGGCACCTGGAGCGACCACTCCGACCTCATCCAGCAGGTCCCTCGCCGCTACAACGTCCCTCACAACCAGACCTATCTGCTCCGCGCGGATACCCCGGAAGGCCCGTTCGTGCCGTTCTCCGTCACCCCTGGTTATGACTATCAGCCCCGCGAGTGGGACTGCATCGACGGTACCCTCTATGAAGAGGATGGCCACATCTACATGATTTTCGTCCATGAGTGGACGCAGATCATCGATGGTACCATGGACTATATCGAGCTCTCCAAGGACCTGACCAAGACGATCTCCGAGCACCCTGTGACGATGTTCCGCGCCAGCGAGAACCCGTCCTGCGGCGAAATGAACGGCCTCGGCGAAGCCACCTTCGGGCTCAAGATGCCCGGTTGGGTGACCGACGGCCCGCAGATGTTCCGCACGCAGACCGGCAAGCTGGGTATGCTCTGGTCCACTTGGGGCAAGGAGCGCTACCTCCAGGCCATCTGCTACTCCGAGTCCGGCACCATCGCCGGCCCGTGGGTGCAGGAACCGGAACCGTTCCTGGCCAACAACTCCGGCCACGGCATGCTCTTCCGCACCTTCGACGGCGAACTCCGCTATGTGGTGCACCATGTTGAGGGCAACGGCCCTCGCAAGCCTCAGTATTGGACTGTCGATGACTCCGGCGACAAGCTCGTGCTTGGCCACCAGATCGTCGTCCCCAGATAATAGCGTTGGTTTTCAAGATAGGAGGCACCCGTGAGGGCGCCTCCTGTCAAATTTTCTCCGAAGCTAGTTACAAAAAACCTTTCCAAAAAGGGTCTGCGGTTAGAAGTGCTGTAAGTGTTTGCTAGTTAACACGTTGCGAAACGCTCTTCCGCAGGCCCCCTCTTTATCCCTATCTGAACACGACCTTGTACACCAGCGCCTCCGGGGACGGAATCTCGGTCGGTTTGGTGATGGTCAATGTCTCCTTGCCCTGGTTCCAGGTCACCGCTTCCTCGCTGCCGAGCAGCGTAACGGACTTGATTTTGCGGGTGTTCTGCGCCGTCTTGGAACCGAGCGCCTTGACGACGATGTCTTCCTCGGGAATGCCCATCAGCGTCACGTACAGGACCTTGTCGCCTTTCTTGTTGAAGCGGATGTCGGCGGCGGTGTATTTCAGGCGGCCTTCGTTGAAGCCCTGCGCCTGGATCGGATTCTTGTTTTCGGCGGTCGGTCCTTCTCCATAAATCACCCAGGGGCGGGTCTCATAGATGCTTTCTCCGTTGATCTGCATCCAGTGGCCGATTTCCTTCACGATGCGCAACTCGGTGGGGTCCGGGGTGCCGTCGCCCTTCAGCGGGATGCTCAGCAGGAGGTTGCCGTTCTTGGACACGACGTCCACCAGCATGGTGATCACCTGTGAGGCCGTCTTATATCGATCCTGATAGTAGATGTGCTTGTCGTAGTGCCAGCTGCCGATGCAGGTGCAGGTCTGCCAGGGAAGCTCCTGGATGGAGTCGGGCGCGCCGCGCTCCACGTCCCAGAGGATGGTCTCTTTCTGCCAAGGAGTCAATACCTTGCCCGTGAAAACCATGTCGTTCCGTCGGTTGTAGCCGTGGGCAACGATCTTCAGGCCGGCGTCGGAGACGGGCCAGAGCGGGAGATAGGTGTCGTCGAAATAGAGGATGTCCGGATTGTAATCGTCGATAAGCTGGACCGTTCGGTTGTAGAGCTTGTCGCAATAGGCCTGGTCGGGAGTGACGACCTTGTCCAGGTCCCACGTCCAATTGTTGCTGTCCTCGCTCCGGGGATGGCGCTGTTCGTAGAGCTCCTGCGGGTCCAGGCCCTCCCACCAGGTTCCCTTGCCGTCCTCCTTCGTGAGAACGCCGTCATACGGGACGCCGGCCAGCGGGCCCTTGCTGTCGGAATTGCGCGAAGGTTCATACCAGCTCCAGGCGTGGGCCGCATGCACGCTCACGCCCAGCCGGAGGCCGTACTTGCGGCAGGCTTCGGCCCAGCCGCCCACGATGTCCTTCTGCGGGCCCACATCGACGGAATTCCATTCCTGGTACTTGCTGTCATACAGGTCGAAGTTGTCGTGATGGTTCGCCAGCGTCATGAAGTACTTCGCGCCGGTCTCCTTGTATAGCTTGATGAGGGCGTCCGGATCCCAGTTCTGCGCTTTCCATTCGTGGATCCAGTCCTTGAATCCGAAACGGGACGGATGGTCGCGCGTGTCGATGGTATAGCGGTAAGGCCCCCACTTTTCGTCGTACATGTTGCGGGCGAACCAGTCGCCGTCTTCCGGCTGGCATTGCGGCCCCCAGTGCGCCCAGATGCCGAATTTCGCATCGCGGAACCATTCCGGGCACGTCCACCCGGACAAGCTTTCGACCGTGGCCTCATACGGCCCGTCGCCGATGGGTTCGAGGGCGGTGTTCACCTTTACTTTGAATTCGGGATTGGGTTCCGCCGTGCGGTCCTGCGCCCCAGCCGAGACGGCCAGCAGCAGGAAAAGAGAGGTAATCAGTTTGTGTTGCATAAAGCGAAGATATTGTTTCTGTTTTAATTCCACCTCAGGAAGAAAGTGAGATGATAAGGCTTGTTGCCGTCGATGGTGTATTGCGGAAGCGTGCGCTGCCCCCAGGTATCGACACCGCCCACGCCGTGGATGTTCAGGTCGATGTTGAGGTTGACGAACTTGCCTCGCTCAATCTCGTGGGGATGGGCAGCCTGTTCCAGATCCTCCTCGCCATAATCCCAGGCGCGGATGCAAAGGGGCTGGGCACCGTCGATGCGGAGCGTCTCCTTCCCGTTCGCGATCGTAAACCAGCGGACGTCACAGCGGTTGCCGTTGTCCTGCGGATGGATGTATTCCGTCTCGTATTCGGAAAGCGGCATCTGATAGCGTCCCAGGAAAGCGCCGCGCTTGCGGTCGGGATAGTTCTCCCAAGGCCCGCGCCCGTAATATTCGATGGCGGTGAAATCGGCGGGCAGCCGCATCCGCATCCCGAACTTGGGCATCACGGGCTTGTTGTCGCCGGTCGGAAGATAGTCCATATCGACCCGGATACAGCGATTGTCGATGACGGTGTAGTTCACCGTAACATCGGTGGCCTCCTTCCATACAGCGGTGCGCTGGGCGAATCGGGCCGCGTGCTGGTTGTCATTCTCCGGCTTCCAGAAAAAGGGCTCCACGGGCGCCTGCAGCATCTCGCGGCCATCGACAATCCAGGAAGTGAGGGCGTTACCGTCGATGGTGACCCCCTCGGCGGAAGCTCCGGCAGCGGGCGCATCGGGGAAGACATAGGGCGTGAGGACGAACTGCTCGCTCGCGACGGCAAAGCCTTTCTTCGCCCAGGGTTTGTCCTCTTTCAGACGGGCGGCCACATTCAGCAAGCGTTCACCGTCAATGGTAACCGTATCCCGCGTGATCTCATACTCGCTGGGGTCCGTGAAGCTGTCGCGGTTGATGATGCGGAGGTCGTCGCCGTCCAACTCGAACTGCAGCGGCTGATAGACATGCTGCACCTCGTAGTAGTGCGGATGCGGCGTCCGGTCAGGGCCGATGAGGCCGTTGATGCAGAAGGGCCCGTCATTCGGCTTGTCGCCGAAATCGCCGCCATAGGCCCAGTATTCAACGCCGTTTTCCTTCTTGAGCAGCCCCTGGTCCACCCAGTCCCAGATGGCGGCTCCCGCGATGCTGGGATCGGCGTAAATGACGTCCCAATACTCTTGGAAATTGCCCACCGAGTTACCCATCGCATGGGCATACTCACGCATCATAAACGGGCGGTCCGTGATCCTTTGGGCCAGGGACGCGAGCCGGGTCGGGGTCAGATAACTGTCGTCATAGACGGCCGAGTATCGGCGGTCTGTGTCGCAGAAGGGCAGCGCAAGGGTGTCGCGGGCCACGACGGCGTCGTACATCGCCTTCATGTTGGGGCCGACGCCACCTTCATTGCCCAGGCTCCAGAAGATGATGCTCGGGTGGTTCTTATCACGTTCGACAAGGCTGATGGCACGGTCCACATGGGCCTTTTCCCATTCCGTATCCTCGCCCATCACGCGGTTGGCATAGCCATAACCGTGGCTTTCCTGGTTGGCCTCGTCCATCACATACATGCCCCAGCGGTCGCAGAGCTCGTAGAGGTACTCGCGGTCGGGATAGTGACTGGTGCGCAGGAAGTTGATATTGGCCTGTTTCATCAGGCGGATGTCTTGCTCGTAGGTAGCATCGTCCACGTATCGGCCCGTCACCGGATGGTGGTCGTGACGGTTGACGCCGCGCAGTTTCACGGGCTGTCCGTTGATCTTGAAGATCTCGCCGTCGCATTCCACCCTCTTCACTCCGAGGTGGTAATCGAAGTGCTCGATGACATTCCCCTTCCGGGTCAATTCAATATTGAACGGATACAAATTCGGCTTTTCCGCCGACCAGAGCAGGGGTTTGTCGATGACATACTCGAGGCGGAAATGGGCGGTGTCCCCGGCCGCGAGCGTGATGGACGGCTGTTCAATCATCCGTCCGTCGAGATGGAGGGCGAGATTCAGTTGCTTGACCGTCTTCTTGCCGGTGTTGCAAAGGGTGATGTCGGCCGTGACCTGGGCCTTGGCGAAATCGGCGTTCGGAACGGCTTCCACCTTATAATCGGCAATATGCACCAGCGGGCGCACCCACAGCTGCACTTCGCGGAAGATGCCGCTCAGGCGCCACATATCCTGGCATTCCAGATAGCTGCCGTCGCTCCAGCGGTACACCTCCACAGCTAGCTTATTCCGGCCCTTGCGAAGGTATTTTGTCACATCGAACTCCGCCGGAGACATCGAGTTCTGGCTGTATCCCACCTTCTTGCCATTGATCCACACGTAAAATGCGGAATGCACGCCGCCGAAGTGCAGGATCAGGTTCTTCGAGAGCATGTCCTTTGTGACATCGACATACGTCACATACGAACCGACGGGGTCGCGGTGGTCATAGGCATACCATTCCTTGTCGGGCTCGCCGGTCACACTGGGTCGGTCGCGATGGAAGGGGTACTGCATATTGACATAGATGGGCATGCCGAAGCCCTGCAGCTGCCAGTTGCCGGGCACGGTGATGTCATTCCATTGACTCACGTCGTAATTCTCCCGATAGAAGTCCACGGGGCGCGACTCCGGATCCTTCGACCAGTGGAACTTCCACTGGCCGTCCAGCGACACGATTTCCGGGCAGTCCTTCCATCTCGAGGGAAGTTGCAGCGTCGCGTGATAAGGCAGTTTGTTGATGCCCAGAACGGCAGGGTTTTCCCAATCGTGGGGTTGCGCCTGCACTGTCATGGACAGCAACAGCCCCAGAGCCACCAGCTTTTTCATCATTCGTACAGATAGAACATCCTTTCCATCATCTGCCATTTCTCGTCGCTCCGGGCATCGGCGCGGCATCCCTGCAGCTTGGACACGAAGGCTTCCCATTCGGCTTGCCGCGGCAGCGTGGCAAGCTTGTCCATCGCGCTCTTCCAGTCGAAGTCTTCCGGAGCGTCCACGATCATCACGAGGCGTGTCCCGAGGATGTAGATTTCCATCTCGAGGATGCCCACGGCCCGGATGCCATCGCGGATTTCCTTCCATTGGAATTCCTCGGAGTGCCATTTGCGATACTCTTGGATCATCGCCGGATCGTCGCGCAGGTCCAGGGTTTGGACATATCTCTTCGTCCGGCCCGCGTACTTTTTCTGCATGTAACCGTCCATAGCGATCATTTTCCGATGATTAACAAGAATCCTCCGCGCGGCTGGCAGTCGATGCGGGAGGGGATTGTGTCGATGGTGCCGATGCTCCACTGCCCGGAGGCGTCATCGGCAAACAGCAGGGCTTTCCCCTGGCCGATAAAGCCGAGGTCCGTGGCGAGCGTCTGCGGGTCGTCGAGACCATTGATGCCGGCCACGTACCAGGTATCGCCGCGGCGGCGGGCAATCACGGCACTCTCGCCAGGATAGCCGCCGACAAAGCGAGTCTCATCCCAGGCTACGGGCAGCCGTCCCAGGAAATCCTGCACCTCCTGGGGCTGGGCCAGGAAACTCTCCGGGCGGTCGGCCAAGTGCTGCAAGCCGCTCTCATAGAGCACGGTAAGCGCCAGCTCATGGGCGTTCGACGTGATATGCGGGTGCTGTGAGTCGCTGAAGGCGCAGGGGGTATAGTCCATCGGGCCGATGACATTCCGCGTATAAGGCAGCGTGGCGTTGTGGCTGGCCGCTTTCTTCGTGAAATGAGCCACATTGTTGTACCACTCGGCGCCATAGACACCTTCCGTGGAGAGCAGGTTCGGATAGGTGCGCTGCCATCCGCGGGGGATGGGGGCGCCGTGGAAGTTCACCAGCAGGTGATGGCGGGCGGCGCTCTCGATCAGGTCCTGGCAGTAGTCCATGTTCGCCTGGGTGTCGCCAGAGAAGAAGTCGATCTTCACGCCGGCCACGCCGATCTTCTCGCACCAGGCGAATTCTTTCTCGCGGTCCTCGGGCTTGTTCAGGCGGAACTTGGGCCCCGGAGCTCCATCGACCCAGCCGATGGAAGAGTTGTACCAGATCAGCGGCTTGACGCCCTGGGAAAGGGCGTAGGCGACGGCGTCCTCGATGGTCTTGCCCTCGTTGGACTCGATCTTGTCCATTTCGTCCCATTCTGCGTCGATGAGCACGTAAGGTAGGTGCAGGGTGGCGGCCAGGTCCACGTATTTCTTGATGATGTTGTAGTCGTTGGAGCCGTGGTTATAAGCCCAATAGATCCAGGATACCACGCCGGGCTTGATCCAGCCGGTGTCTTCCAGCTTGCAGGGTTCGCTGACGTCCGTCACCAGCGTGGATTCCACGATGTCCGCGAGATGGCCGATGATGACGACGCGCCAGGGCGTATGCCAGTTGCCCGACAGCAGCAGGTCGTTCTGGTCTTGCTGTACGCGGAACACCTCGCCTTCGTTGAAGAGGCTCGACGCGCTCTGGCGACGCTCGATGTTCGCTTCGGTGATGAGGGCGAAGACACCATCGACAGGTTCCATCAGCAGCGGATAGCCCCAGTGGGTGTTGATGGTGTTGGTGGCGAACATGCTGCCGAATCCGGCCAGGGTCTTAACTTCGGCCGTGGTCGTCATCGGGAAGAAGCCCTCGTAGCCGTCGCTCCATTGCTGCATCCAGCGCTTCGTGCCATCGGGGATGATGTAGGCCGTCTGCTCGGCGGGAGCCTTGCTGTCCCGCAGGCCCGTGTATTCATAGCGGAAGGCGATGCCGTCGTTATAGAGACGCATCACGATCCGGGCGTTTTTGTCGATGGGTGCCTGGTACTCGTTGGCCTGGTTGGAGCAGTGCAGCCGCTTGCCTTCCAGCATCCGGTAATCGTCCTTCACCCGCCGGACGAATTTCAGCTTCTTGAACGGAACGTCGGCCATCTCCAGTACGGTCTGTTTCTCGTAGCTGATGACGAGTTTGCTGTCGGAGGTTTTCACGGAAAGTTTGCCATTCGGCGACTTGGCCGGCTTCGCGCCCAGAACAAGGGCGGCGCTCAGAAACAGGATGGCGGCGAGAAATCTCTTCATAAGGTCATATCGATAATTTCTCCGCAAAATAGCTCAAATTTGTTATATTCCATATATGCTTCCGGGGAATTGTCGATTTTGTCCTATCTTATATCGTTTTTCTCATTTCTTCGGCGTATCTTTACAAAATACGTTAAAAAGGCTTATATGAATCCATCGGTTGACCAATTGCATCTGCTGACGCTTCACGTGGGTTTCGCCCGGCATCAGGGCGACTGGAACTGGAAAAACGTCCGCAGTCCGTTCGCCCGGCTGTACTTCGTGACGGAAGGGGAGGCGAAAGTCGGCATCGGCACAGACTATCATTCGCTGACTCCCGGTCATCTTTATTTCATTCCGGCTTTCACGGAGCATAGCTACGTGTGTGAGTCCGCGTTTTCGCATTACTACGTCCATATCTACGAAGAACAACAGCGGGGAGTCAGTCTCCTGGACGAGTATTCCTTCCCGTTCGAGGCGGAAGCATCGGCCTCAGACCTCGGCCTGATCCGGCGGCTCTGCGAAATCAACCCCTTCTTGAAACTGCCCGGGTCCAACCCGGAAACCTATGACAACCACCCGAACCTGATCAGCACCATCCGCCTGAACCAGCAACGCCCGTTCAGCGACAAGATGGAATCGCGGGGAATCCTGTATATCCTGATGTCGCGCTTCTTCCGCCAGGCCGCGCCTAAGGAAGAGGTGAAAGACAGCCGCATCTATCAGACATTGACCTATATCCGCAAGCATCTGGACAGCCGGTTGGATATTGGCACGCTTGCCGATAAGGCATGCATGTCGAGGGACCACTATATCCGTGTTTTCAAAAGGGAAACGGGCGAAACGCCCAACGTCTACATCACAAAACGCCGCCTGGAACGCGCCGAACTGGCCCTCGTCACCTCCGACCTCTCGATCAAGGACATCGCCAAAACCCTAGGCTACGGCGACTGCTCCTACTTCAACCGCGTCTTCAAACAATCCGAAGGCGTCTCCCCCCAGCAATACCGGGAAAACCATCAAGGCCGCTTGCAGCACGGGTGATAGTACCACAATGGTATTTTTGTTGTATCTTTGCAACCTCGAATGGAAAAGGTCAGACGCATAGTTTCCACCTTTTTGCTGGCAGTTTACCTGTCGGCCGTGCTGGCGTCCACCTTCCACCGGCATCCGGAACACACGCAGGGCCCGGAATGTGAACAGTGCGTTCACCATCTTCCTCACGCCGGTCATATCGGCACTTACGAGGGCGCCCTTTCCGACTGTGTCCTTTGCCAATTCCTGGGAATCCCGTACATATTGACACTGGCCGCGGCCTTGCTGCTGCCGATGTGTCTGTTCGGCGGAATCATCTCTCCGCTGCGGGAGACCTTCATTTCTTCCTATCGGCAACATACCCGCTCCCGCGCCCCTCCTGTCCTGTATTTCGCTTAACATTACGAATTACGGACATTTATTAGGGAAAGTATGATTGCAACCATCGTGGCTGCTTTCATGCTGCTGCAGGTACAGGACACCACGGAGGTTCTGGGTCCGGCCACCATTTACGGTGAGTCCCGGCGCCAGGAACTGATGCACCTGACCCTGGGCAGTGTGGAAGTGGGCCGAAACTACATAGAAAACAATTTTTCCGGGACGCTGGCCCAGAGCCTCAGCACCATCCCGGGCGTGCAGGCCCGCGCCATCGGGTCGGGACAGTCCAAGCCGGCCATCCGCGGCCTCGGTTTCAACCGCATCGCCGTGGCGGTGGACGGCATCAAGCACGAAGGACAGCAGTGGGGAGACGACCACGGCCTGGAGATCGACCAGTTCGCCGTGGACCGCGTTGAGGTGATCAAGGGTCCGGGCGCGCTGATGTACGGTTCCGACGCCATCGGCGGCGTGCTGGGCATCTATACCAATTATCTGCCCACCGAGCCGTTCGAAGGACGGGTGAACCTTTTCGGGCGCAGCAACAACCTGTCGGCGGGGCTTTCGGCCCGCCTGCAGGGACGCTCCGGTCCCTTCTACTGGAAACTGCACCTCACGGGCTCCGATTATGCCGATTATAAAGTCCCCACGGACGAGATCGAGTATTATTCCTATCGGATTCCCCTCAAGAACGGAACGCTTCGCAATACCGCGGGTCAGGAAAGGGACGCGTCCCTCATCCTGGGCTTTGTCGGTCCCCGTTTCCGAAATGACTTCAAGGTCTCGGAAACCTGGTCCAAGAGCGGCTTTTTTGCCAATGCCCATGGGCTGGAAGTCCGTCTGTCGGATATCGACTACGACGCCTCCCGCCGGGACATCGACCTACCCTGGCAAAGCGTGAACCACCTGACGGTGCACAACCACTCCCATTTCCATGGGAACGGATTCACCCTGGACGGCGACCTGGCCTGGCAGATGAACCATCGACAGGAACGCTCGGAGCCTGTTTCGCACGGGTATATGCCCATTCCCCCGGATGACAAGGAGCGCGATTTCCTCAAGCACACCCTCACGGGAAAGCTGGGCGGCAAGATTGTCCTGTCCGAGCAGAACCTGCTCCAGACGGGCGTCGATGCCGAATTCCAGCACAACCGGCGGGATGGCTGGGGATTCATCATCCCGGACTTCGAGACTCTGTCGGGCGGCGTCTATGTGACCGACCGTCATACGGTCTCGGAAAGCCTGAATTTCAATGGCGGCGTCCGGTATGACCATGCGTACACCTCCATCCACGGCTATACGGACTGGTTCCCCACGCCGGACGAGGCCGGAACGCCCGTCTACAAACAGCGCTCCGGAGATATCCAGCGGGACTTCGACAGTTTCACCTGGTCGCTGGGTGCCGCCTGGAGTCCGGGTCGATGGGTGCTCAAGGCCAATGTCGGCAAGAGCTTCCGGGTCCCGATCCCCAAGGAGCTGGGTGCGGACGGTGTGAACTATCATATTTTCCGCTACGAGAAAGGTTCCCCGGACCTGCAGCCGGAGAAATCCTATCAGCTGGACGCCGGCATCAACTGGATGGGGGAGAAACTCTCCTTCCGGGTCGATCCGTACCTGAACTGGTTTCCCAACTACATCTACCTGAATCCCGGATCCTCCTACTATGAAGGACTCCAGATGTATACCTATACGCAGGCGCAGGTGTTGAGGACCGGATTCGAGGCCCAGGTCACCTACCAGCTGTTCCGTTTCCTGGAGCTGGAGGCCAAGGGAGAGTACCTCTGGGCCCGGCAGATGTCGGGCGCCAAGAAGGGCTACACCCTTCCTTTCTGCCCGCCGTGGAAGGCCGTTTTCAGTGCCCGTTATTCGTTCCTGGAGGACGGTTTTGTCCTCTTCGACGTCCGCGTTGCCGGAAGGCAGGACCAGATCGTCCCGCCCGAAAAGCCCACCGAGGGCTGGTACACGCTCAATCTTTCGGCCGGGAAGAATTACCCCCTCGGCCCCATAGTGCTCAAGACCGGTATTCAGGTGGAGAACCTCCTGAACCGGCGTTATTACGACCATACGAACTATTACAGACTCATCGGCGTCCCCGAGCCCGGCTTGAACGCCTCGCTCATGCTGGGAGTCGATTTTTAACACGAAATATTATCATGAAAAAAAATACCCTTATCCTGATTTTCGCCGCCGTCGTGCTGGCTTTTGTTTCCGTTTCCTGCAAAAAAGACGCGCCTGTCGCCAAGCCCCAGATCACCCTTACCGAAGTGGGGCATGAGAACTCCCTTAAGGCCATGTGCGGTGATGACATGCACCTGGAAGCGGACATCTTGGCCGAAGGCCTGATCAGCCGCATCGACGTGGAAATCCATCAGGAAGGCGGAAGCTTCGAAATCGAGAAAACCTATACGGACGGAAAATATATCGGCGTGAAGAACGTGGAGTTCCACGAGCACATCGACATTCCCGCCGACGCCCCCCTGGGCGAATATCACCTGCATTTCACGGTCGCTGACCGCGAGGGGCAGACGTCCCAGGTCGAGGCTCATATCCAAGTGATTGAATTTGACGAACATGAGCATCATGAAGAATAGCAACTGGATCCCCTCCCTGCTGCTGTGCGCACTCTGTGCGTGCAGCAGCCCCTCGGGGGACAAAGACCTTGTCCCGCCTGAAATCTTCCCCAGCGGCGAATCGACCTCCCCGCTCAACTGCCAGGAATTCCCCCGCGGCGGCTTCCTGCCTTTCTCCTACGTCTTCTCCGATGACGTGGAGCTGGGCTCGTTCAATCTCGAAGTTCACAACAACTTCGACCATCACACCCACAGCACGGAAGCCGGCGAATGCCGGCAGGACCCCGTCAAACAGCCGGTCCACCCCTGGATCTTCAACCAGGACTACGCCATCCCCGCCGGCAAAACGTCCTACGAGGCCAATCTCCGGATCCCGATTCCCGAGGACATCGACCCCGGCGAATACCACTTTATGATCCGCGTAACCGACGCCTCCGGCTGGCAGCAGCTCCGCTCGGTCAGCATCCGGATTTCCGGAAACGAAGAATAAAAGGAGGTCAAATCGACCTCCTTTTTTTGTAAGCTCCGTTCAATCTGGATGTTTTAGCAGGAATTTGGCGCTATAGGTATCATGCTTCAGGCCATTGACGTAAAAAGTCACTCTTAAGGTATACTCGTACGGATTCTCCGGGGTTGAGAAGACCGGGAGGGGAAGTGCGACTGTTTTTGATGGGCCCATATTATCGCTCAAAGTTTTCAAATCCAAATCACCGAATGGACTAAAAACTTCGTAACAAAACGTGATGCCGTCATTGGGCTGCGGATCCGAATGGAACCGCCCATCATTTCTGTCCCAATACACAACCCTTTCGGGAGAAACGGTCCCTTCCAATTTCGCAAAGAAAGTAAGCTCTACCGTCTCGCCGTCATATCTGCCCTGTTTAACCCTGACAGAATCCCCGTCAATCTTCGCATACATGTCGCATCCGCAGAGAGCCAGGACGAGTAAAATATATGTCAACAGTTTGCGCATCACTTTCATTCGGAGAGATTCTTTCATGATTTATAAAGCAAGTCAACGACAGGCAAGGCCTTCTCGAGCAGGGAGAAGTCGAAGGGAACTTCCTCCATGTCTTCTCCCTCAAACCGATTTATCGATACAAAGATAATCAAATTTATTGAAAAACAATAAATCTTAACGATAAATCAATAAAAGGCAGAACGGCTATTTCACCTTATCGCCCGCATCGACATAAACCTTGATGCCCGAAAGGGGATTATGGCCGGTAGGTTTTCCGGAGGTGAGTTTCGAGACGGTGATCCGGATGTGTTTGATGCGGTTGTCGTGGCCGGGGTCGTATTTCCATTCGTTAGGGCCATTCGGGAGAAGGCGGTTCCCGTCCATTTCTTGGACATCGGTCAGACACATGTACTTCCGGAGACCAAATGCTTCCTTTTGGTAGGGGGCGTATTCGTAATACTCCAGTTTATAGAAGTCGCCGGTAAGGAGCGCTGTCGTTTTCCAGAAGGGGCGGAACTCCCGATGCCCGTCTGCCCGGAGGATTTCCACCTGGACCTCTTCCGCGCGTGCCTCCCGCTCCCAGGCTTCGACATCTTTGGGGTTTCCATTGAAAAAAGAGATGTCGGTCACCGCCGCTGGCGTCGGGAAGTCCAGGTCGATGGTGTTTTCCGTCTGCGTCATCCGATAGGCCGTTGCCGGCAGGAGGAATGTGTCGATATCGACCCAGGAGGGATAGGGCTCTCCGTCCTTTTTCGGGCGCGGAGGCCAGAAGTTGATGCGGATTTCGGGAGCTTTGGCAAAATCGAACGCGTCGGCGTGGAAGGTCCATTTCCAGTCTTTGACGGTAAAATCCAACCCTTTGATCCGATATTCGGAACCGGCGGGGAGGTCGCTTGCGTCCAGGACAATGTCGATGGATCCCGCCTTCCCGTCGCCCCAGTGCTTCGCCGGCGTCATGTCATAGGTGATAGTGCCCCTGTCGGTGAAATACCGGCTGAGCGGCGATTGGCCGAACTGGTCCGGAGAGATTGCCTGAGAATGATAGAAGGAATATCGCACCTCCAGGACGACCGTCGCATGAGGCGCGATATCGAAGCGGGTATAGGTCCATAAGCGGGATTGCTGGGGAAGGGTGACAAGCCAGTCGTCCTCCTCCTCAAAAGCGGGAACCTGGCGCTCCTTCTCCAGAATCTCCTCGGCCTTATGCCACTCCAGTGGCTTCCCGTCCAGCAGGAAAGCGACCTCCCGGACATAATCATCCTTCCAGCCCCGTTCGTATAGCGATTCTGAAATGCCATCTTCTTCGAACTTGGGGCGGCCGAAGGGCCCTTCAAAGTCGATGGGGAAACCATAATCCAAGCCCTTGATCGCCTTGTCGCTCTGGTTCTGCAGGGTATACTTGACCTCGACGGTCGAATAGGGAATCCCCGGCCGGAACGTCAGCTGTTCATGGACAATCCGAACCTCGGAAACCTGCAGGGGAATCGGATTCCCCGACTTGGTGACGGACGAAAACCGGATGACCGGGTCCCCATTGGCCCAAACGGCGACGGGGAGCAGCAGCAGAAGGAGAGATAATAACTTTGAACGCATTATGTTTACTTTTTTGCCCTGGGATATGGATGTTTTTGGATGAACGCGTCTTTTCTTTCTTCCGTCAATTTGTCCGGCCCAACGGCGCCACCGTCAAACGTCAACACAACCCTGTCATTATAGGGGAAGAACCCCGCACTGTCCACGGCTTCTTGATACTGCTCATCCGTCATCGGCGCGAGATAGATTCGATACCCGTACCCGAACCCGTATCCAATGGTTTTATGGCCGATATCGCAATAATCCGGGAAGGATGTGTCGATGGAACGACACCGACTCTTTCTCAACAAGTCCCTGATGGTCTCTACCTCCTCCTCATCCAGTCCGACGTCTTCGGTCGCGGACCCGTACACATCCACCAATGCAGATTCTCCCTCGTCC
>JAFYTP010000122.1 GCA_017558775.1 Bacteroidales bacterium
GCGTCGGCCGGGGCCTCGGCGGGGAGCTCGCCCTGCGGGGCGACTTCCGCCTGCTTGGCGGCCCAGATCTTCGCCACCAACGGATTTTCCATATTGACAGTGATATTATAGCTCTCCGGCATCTCGCCATAGAAGTTCATACCGCCGCCGAGGGCGCTCATTTCGCGGTAACGGCGCATGAACTCGCTCTGGGTGATGAGGATAGGGGCAGCGTCGGCGCCGAGGTTGTCACCGTTTACGAAATAGTCCTTGCCGGCGGGCAGGACGGCCTTGAACAGGTTCTCCAGGTCGTAGCGCTCGTCCTCCTTCATCTCCAGCTTCACCTTGTCCTCCTTGGGGATCAGGTTCTCCACGGCGTCGGAATCGACACGGGCGAAGCGGGTATCCTCGAGCTTGCGCTCCAGCAGATTGACATAGTGGGAATCCAGCTCGCAGTCCATCAGCAGGACGTCATAGCCCTTGGCCTTCGCCGCCTCGATGTAGGCATACTGGCCTTCCACGTCGGTGGCGTACAGGTACACGCGCTTCTTGTCCTTGTCGGTCTGGTTGCCCTCGACGGCCGCTTTGTACTCGTCGAAGGAGAAGAACTTACCGTCGGTGTTCTTCAGCAGGGCGAACTTCACGGCGCGGTCGCAGAACTTCTCGTCGGAGAGCATACCGTACTCGATGAAGAGCTTGAGGTTGTCCCACTTGGCCTCCAGGTCGGTGCGCTGGTTCTTGAAAATGTCGTCCAGACGGTCAGCGACCTTCTTCGTGATATAAGTGGAGATCTTCTTCACGTTCGCGTCGCTCTGCAGATAGCTGCGGGAGACGTTCAGCGGGATGTCCGGGGAGTCGATGACACCATGCAGCAGCGTCATGAAGTCAGGGACGATGTTGTCCACGTGGTCCGTCACAAACATCTGGTTGCAGTACAGGGAAATCTTGTTCCTGTCAATGGCGACCCGCTCCTTGATCTTCGGGAAATACAGGATACCAGTGAGGTTGAAAGGATAGTCCACGTTCAGATGGATGTAGAACAGCGGCTCCTCGTTCATCGGATACAGGGTGCGGTAGAACGAGAGATAGTCCTCTTCCTTAAGATCAGACGGGGCCTTGGCCCACAGGGGCTCGACGCCGTTGATGACCTTGTCCTTGTCCGTATCGACATACTTTCCATCCTTCCACTCCTGCTCCTTGCCGAAGACGATCGGGACGGGCATGAACTTGCAGTACTTGTTCAGGAGTCCTTCGATGCGGGATTTCTCCGCATATTCCGCGGAATCGTCGTCCAGATACAGGGTGATGACGGTGCCGCGGTCGGCCTTCTCGATCTCCTCCATCTCATAGGACGGGGAGCCGTCGCAGCTCCATTTCACGGCCTTTGCACCCTCCTTCCAGGAGAGCGTCTCGATGGTGACCTTCTTCGACACCATGAACGCGCTGTAGAAGCCGAGGCCGAAATGGCCGATGATGCTGCCGATCTGGTCCTTGTACTTCTCCAGGAACTCGCCGGCGGAAGAGAAAGCGATCTGGTTGATATACTTGTCGACCTCCTCCTCGGTCATGCCGATACCGGAGTCGATGATTTTCAGGGTCTTCTCTTTCTCGTCCAGCTCGATCCGGACCTTCAGGTCTCCCAGCTCGTCCTTGCAGTCGCCGGAAGCGGCCAGGGCCTTGAGCTTCTGGGTCGCGTCGACGGCATTGGCAACCAGCTCCCGGAGGAAGATCTCGTGGTCGGAATACAGGAATTGCTTGATGACGGGGAAAATGTTCTCGGTGGTTACACCGATCTGTCCTTTGTTTGCCATATCTTGTTTACTTTTTAGATGCAAAAAACCGACCCCTTGCGAGGTCGGTCTTGAGTAGTCAAATAACAAGCCAGTCCGAACAGACTGACAAATTGTCACTCCTATTTGTACAGGAAGCGGCGGATGGACATCTTCGGGGTCTTCTCGAAGGGCTTGTCCATCAGTTCCACCTTGGCGATTTGGCTATAGGAAGGAAGCTGGCGGTTAGCGCCCAGGCGGATGTTCTCCGGAATCTCGGCCTTGGCCTCGGCGTCGAGGAGGGAGGTGGCGATGGCCTGCTCGTCCGGGAAGACAAGGGCGACCAGCTTGCCGCCGCGGTCCACGACCACGGACTCCAGCACGAACGGCTGGTTGTTCACGACCGCCTCGAGCTCCTCCGGATAAATGTTCTGGCCGGAAGCGCCCAGGATCATGTTCTTGGAACGGCCGCGGATGAAGATGTTGCCTTCGGCGTCGATGATGCCGAGGTCGCCGGTGCGGAGCCAGCCGTCGTCGGTGAACGCGTTGGCCGTGGCCTCCTCGTTCTTGTAGTAGCCGATCATGATGTTCTCGCCGCGGGCCTGGATCTCGCCGACCACGTGCTGCGGGTCGTCGGAGTCGATGCGGACTTCGGCCACATCCACGCACTTGCCGCAGGAACCGGCCACGTACTTGGTCCAGTGCTCATAGGCGAGCAGCGGGCAGGCCTCGGTCATGCCGTAACCCACCAGGTACGGGAACTTGATCTTCTTGAACACGCGCTCCACTTCCGGGTTCAGGGCGGCGCCGCCCATGATGAACTCCTGCACGTTGCCGCCGAACGCGGCGAGCAGGCCTTCGCGGATCTTCTTGTAGATGACGTTGTTCAGGCCGGGAACCTTGAGGGCGAACTTGATCGCCGGCTTCTCCAGCATGGGCTTAATCTTGGACTTGTAGATCTTCTCCATCACGAGCGGGACCGTGACCAGGAGGTAGGGCTTCACCTCGGCGAAAGCCTTCATCAGGGTCGCGGGGGTCGGGGCCTTGCCCAGCCAGTAGATGGACGTGCCGTTGCACAGCGGGTAGATGAACTCGATCACGAGGCCGTACATGTGGGCCATCGGAAGCATCGACACCATCTTGTCGCCGGCAGGGACGTTGCGCTGGCTGTAGTCCACGTTGGCGCTGAAGTTCCGGTAAGTGAGCATGACACCCTTCGGGTCGCCGGTGGAACCGGAGGTATAGTTGATGGTGGAGAGATCGTCCCAGTTATTGGTCGGGAAGACGACATCGTCCGGGCCAAAGCCGTTCGGGTACTTGGCAGCGAAGAGCTCGTCCCAATGGGCGACGGCATCCGCGATCTTTTCGTCGCGGCACAGGAGGACGTTCCAGTTGTCCACGTCGAAGACGACCTTCAGGTTGGGCATCTTCTCCGGGTCCATCTTCTTCCAGCGGTTGGCGTTGGTGAAGAGGGCCACGCTGTCGGAGTGGTTCACCAGACCCATCACGCTCTCGGGGGTGAAATCCGCCAGGATGGGGACGATGACAGTCTCGTATGTATTGACGGCCAGATAGGCGAAGCCCCAGCGGGCGCCGTTGTTGGCGTTGAGGGCGATCTTGTCACCTTTCTTGAAACCGGCTTTTTCGAAAATGATGTGGAAACGGGCGATGGCGGTGGCCATCTCGGCATAGGTCAGGCTTTCACCGCCGATGGTGTTGAGGGCAGGCTTGTCCCAGTACTTGCGGGTGGCGGCTTGGAGTCTTTCCAGATAGTGAGGATAAGTGCTCATTCCTGTTTGAATTTTAGTTACGTGAGGGCAAATGTAACAAAAAATCCCGAAATCTTCTATCTTTGCAATAGTAAAAGGACTGACCATGAGACGCAAACCCATCATCGCCCTGATCTACGACTTCGACGGCACCCTCTCCCCCGGCAACATGCAGGAGTTCGGCTTCATCCAGGCCATCGGCCAGACCCCGGAGGAGTTCTGGTCCAAGAGCGACGGCATCGCCAAGGGCCAGGACGCTTCCAACATCCTGGCTTACATGAAATTGATGTACGACGAGGCCAAGAAGAACGGCATCCGCCTCACCCGGGAGGACTTCCGCCGCTACGGCTCCGACATCGTCCTGTTCGACGGCGTCCGCGAGTGGTTCCGGACTGTCAATGAGTACGGCCGGCGGCACGGGGTCATCATCGAGCACTACATCAATTCCTCCGGCCTCAAGGAAATCATCGAGGGTTCCTCCATCGCCAAGGAGTTCAAGCACATCTTCGCCGGCAGCTTCATCTACGACGAGGCCGGCGAGGCGGAATGGCCCGGCATCGCGGTGGACTTCACGGCCAAGACCCAGTTCCTGTTCAAGATCCAGAAGGGCATCTTCTCCTCCCGCGACGCGAAACGGGTCAATGAGAGCATGGCGGAGGACGCCAAGCGCATCCCCTTCACCAACATGATCTACTTCGGCGACGGTGAAACGGACATCCCGTCCATGAAGGTCGTAAACATGTTCGGAGGCAACGCAATCGCCGTTTTCAACCCGGCGGATCCCCGCAAGCGCGGATTGGCGCGAAAACTCCTCCGGCAGGGCCGCGTGAACTTCATCACGCCTGCTGTATATAGCAGGGAATCAAGGACTTTCCGGCTGGTCTGCGCCATCATCGACAAGGTCAAAGCGGACAATGAATTGAAATTATTGTCCCGTTATAAATAATTTTTCTTACCTTTGCCGCCGGAAACCCAAAGGGGTTCCGTATGTTTCACCAAATACTATTTTATGCGAATTCAAAATGAAGAGACTCCTGGTTGTTTGCGCAGCAAGTCTGCTGCCCTGCTTCCTTGTGTCCGCACAAGAGGCTGACAACTCCGGCCGCAGTGTCGAGTTGTCCGTTATTCCGAGACTAGACCTCAATCCTACCTTTTCTACCGTGAAAGGCGGAGGCGCAGAATTCACACTCGGCAATACATCTCTTTATTCCTTGTTCGAGGGCAATCTTACCGAGAACCTTTCTTTCAGCGTCTGCAATCACTGGGCGGCCTTCGACTCCGTCCAAGACGTGTTAGCGTCCACCACCGACCTTTACAAGGGCACGCTTTATTCCGACACCACCAACTGGCTGGACTGGGCCAACCTGACCTATACGTTCGGCAACTTCGCCCTGACCGTCGGTAAAGATATGGTCACCACGGGCGGCCTGGAGTTCGACGACTACGATTTCGAAGTCCATCCCGCGCTGGTTTCCAGCTTCTGGCAGAACTTCTCCTGCTATCAGTGGGGCGCCAAGCTCGCTTTCACCACCCCGGCCGAAAGTGACGCCATCAGCTTCCAGTTCACCACCTCCCCCTTCGGCGAGCGTCCGTTCGCGAGCAAGCTCTTCAACTACTCCGTCGAATGGCGGGGCGAGCACGGCCCGCTGGAGACCATCTGGAGCGCCACCGCCGTGGGCAACGAGGGTGAATACCAGCCCATTTTCGCGCTGGGACAGCGCCTGAACTTCGACAGCTGGACCGTCGGTTTCGACGCCTTCAGCGTAGTGGGCGACGAGGAGGACATCCTGCGCAAAGGCATCACCCTGATGCCCAGCGTGACCTTCTCCCCTTCCGAGAAATTCGACATCCTCGCCAAGGGCGGCTATGAGAACTACGCCCTGGAAACGGTCGAGGACGGTTCCGTCAAGCGCCTGTGGGGCGGTCTCGCCTGCCACTGGTATCCGCTGCGCGACAGCCGCGACCTCCGCGTGCACGCCGTCGCCGCGTATGATAATTCCACATCCTTAGTTTCCCTTACTCTCGGGCTTCTGTACAACATCAGCATCTTCTAGGAGATGGACAAGATCATTGACATCAAGGGCCTGTCCAAGTCGTTCGGCGACAAGAAGGTCCTCCAGGACATCAATTTATATGTCCGCCGCGGTGAGTTCCTCACCCTCCTCGGGCCCTCGGGCTGCGGCAAGACCACGCTCCTGCGGATGATCGCGGGCTTCCTCCAGCCGGACGAAGGATCCATCCTGATGGACGGCAAGGAACTGGCCGGCATCCCGCCGCACGAGCGTCCGCTGAACACCGTGTTCCAGCGCTACGCCCTTTTCCCGCACCTGGATGTGTACGACAACATCGCCTTCGGCCTCAAACTGAAGAAGGTTCCCGAGGAAGAGATCGACAAGCGCGTCCGCAAGGTGCTCAAGCTCGTGGCGATGTCCGACTACGAGGACCGCGACGTGGAGACCCTCTCCGGCGGCCAGCAGCAGCGTATCGCCATCGCCCGCGCCATCGTGAACCAGCCCAAGGTGCTCCTCCTGGACGAGCCCCTCGCGGCCCTGGACCTCAAGATGCGCAAGGACATGCAGATCGAACTGAAGGAGATGCACAAGAAGCTGGGCATCACCTTCATCTATGTCACCCACGACCAGGAAGAGGCATTGACCCTCTCCGACACCATCGCCGTCTTCAACGAGGGCCGCATCCAGCAGATCGGCACCCCGACCGACATCTACAACGAGCCGGTCAACTGCTTCGTCGCCGACTTCATCGGCGAGAGCAACATCCTCAAGGGCAAGATGCTGCGCGACCGCCGCGTCGCCTTCATCAAGCACGAGTTCGACTGCGTGGACGAGGGCTTCGGCGAGAACGTCAAGGTCGATGTGGTCGTCCGTCCGGAAGACATCTACTTCACGACGGACCCGGCCAAGTGCCAGTTCAAGGCAAAGGTGAACACCTGCACCTTCAAGGGCGTCCACTACGAGATGTGGGTGGACACTGACACCGGCTACGAGCTGATGATCCAGGATTACGACCCCTATCCCGTGGGCAGCGAGGTGATGCTGTACATCGACCCGGACGACATCCAGGTCATGCACAAGGAGCGCCTCTGCAACACCCTGTATGGCACGGTGAAGGATGCGGAGACCATCGAATTGCTCGGCGCGGATTTCCCGCTCCCGAACACTTTCGAGGCCGGTACGGAGGTCAAGGTCGAGATCCCCTTCGAGGCCATCGACCTGATGGACAACCTGGACGACGGCGTCATCGACGGCGAGGTCCACTTCATCCTGTACATGGGCAACCACTACCACCTGACCATCAAGACCGACGACGGTGACTTCCTCTGGGTGGACACCAACGACATCTGGGACAAGGGTGACCTGGTGGGCATCCAGTTCAAGGCCGACAAGGGCATCAAGATCACGAAGAAAGATGAGTAAGCGAAGCAACTGGAGCATCCCGTATGTGATCTTCCTGGTCTTCTTCGTCGTCCTGCCGCTGATCCTCGTGATGGTCTACGCGTTCCAGGACGCCCAGGGAAAGTTCACGCTCGGGAACCTCGCGAAGTTCTTCACGGACCGGGATGCGCTCTCGACGTTCGCCGTCTCCATCGAGGTGGCGCTCGAGAACACGGGCCTGTGCATCCTGCTAGGCTATCCTGCCGCCTGGATCCTCGCGAACAAGCAGTACAACAAGAGCGCGGTCACCATCGTCCTGTTCATCATGCCGATGTGGATCAACGCCCTGATGCGCACCCTCGCCACGGCCCAGCTCTTCACGATGCTGGGCGTCACCCTGGGCAAGGGCACCCTCCTGTTCGGTATGGTCTACGACTATCTGCCGTTCATGATCTACCCGATCTACAACGTGCTCTCGAAGATGGACAAGTCCTACGCGGAAGCGGCCGTCGACCTCGGCGCCACCCCGTGGAGGGCCTTCTGGAAGGTCACTGTCCCCCTGTCGATGCCCGGCGTCACTTCCGGCATCCTGATGGTGTTCATGCCCACCGTGTCCACCTTCGCCATTTCCGAGTTCCTCACGAACAACAAGATCAAGCTCTTCGGTACCATCATCCAGGAGAACATCAACTCCTCGATGTGGAACTACGGCGCGGCCCTGGCGTTCGTGATGCTCATCATCATCGGTATCACCACCCTGTTCGACAAGGACAAGGATGAAGAAGTTGAAGGAGGGCTGATCTGATGAAGAAATTCTTTGCAAAACTGTACATCTGGGTGCTGCTCGTCATCCTGTACGCCCCGCTGGTGTTCATCGCCGTGTTCTCCTTCACCGAGAGCAAGGTGCTGGGCAGCTGGGAGGGCTTCTCCCCCAACCTGTACCGGAACCTGTTGACCGGGCAGATGCAGGGCAATGCCTCGCTGCTAGCCGCCGTGAAGAACACGCTCCTCATCGCGGTCATCGCGGCCGCCGTTTCCACCCTGCTGGGCACGGTCGCCGCCATCGGCATCCACAACATGAAGGGAAGGGCCAAGAAGACCGTCTCCTTCCTGAACAACATCCCGATGATCAATCCGGACATCATCACCGGTGTCTCGCTGTTCCTGCTGTTCGTCTTCCTGCACTTCAGCCAGGGTTACACGACCGTCATCCTGGCACACATCACCTTCTGCACGCCGTATGTCGTGCTGAGCGTGCTGCCGAAGCTCCAGCAGATGAACCCGAACATCTACGAGGCCGCCCTGGATCTCGGCGCCACGCCGGCCCAGGCTCTCCGCAAGGTGCTGATTCCACAGCTCAAACCGGGCATGGTCTCGGGCTTCATCCTCGCTTTCACGATGTCCCTGGACGATTTCGCCGTGACGTTCTTCACCCGCGGCACCATCGGCCTGGACACCCTGTCCACCTATATCTACACGGATGCGCGCAAGGGCGGCCTCACCCCTGAGCTCCGCCCGCTGATGACCTTGATCTTCCTGGTCATCCTCATCCTCCTGATCATTATCAACGTCCGTCAGGACCGTCTCCAAAAACAAAACGAAAACCGATGAAAAGAATCCTGATCTCCCTGGCAGCCGTCGCCCTCCTGGCCGGTTGCTCCGAGGACCGCTCCCAGATCCTCAAGGTCTACAACTGGTCCGATTACATCGACGAAACCGCTATCGAAGAGTTTGAGCAGTGGTACGCCGAGCAGACCGGCGAGAAGGTGAAGGTCATCTATCAGACCTTCGATATCAACGAAACGATGCTTTCCAAGATCGAGAAGGGTCACGAAGACTACGACGTCGTGTGCCCGTCCGACTACATCATCGAGCGGATGCTCCAGAACGACCTCCTGCTGCCCCTGAACCGCGATTTCGGAAGCACGCCGAACTACATCGACGATAACCTGTCCCCGTACATCCGCGCCTGCTTCGACAAGATGGAAGGCAACGGGAAGAACGCCAACGACTACGCCGTGGGCTATATGTGGGGCACCACCGGCATCCTCTACAACGCCAAGTATGTGACGGACGAGGAAGCCTCCACGTGGGACGTCATCCGCAATCCCAAGTTCGCCGACCGCATCTTCATCAAGGACTCCGCCCGCGACGTCTACTCCCAGATCATCATGAAGGTCAAGGAGCGCGAGCTCGCCGACAGCACGGTCACCATGGACCAGCTGATGAACTACACCTCCGACGCGGACATCACCGCCGTGGAGGACTATATGAAGCAGGTCAAGCCTCTCGTGGCCGGTTGGGAGGCCGATTTCGGCAAGGACCAGATGGTCCAGGAACTGGGCTACGTGAACCTCACCTGGAGCGGTGACGGCGTGTGGGCCATCGACGAAGCCGCCGAGCTCGGCGTGGAGCTTCGCTACGCCCTCCCGAAGGAAGGCTTCACCGTGTGGTTCGACGGCTGGGTGATCCCCAAGTACGCGCAGAACACCAAGGCCGCCAACTACTGGATCAACTTCATGAGCCGTCCCGACATCGTCATCCGCAACGTCGAGGAGACCGGTTACGTGTCCGTGAGCGGCGCCGAGGAAGTCCGTGACGCCTTCACCGACGAGGAATACGATCCCATCGACCTCTCCTACTTCTTCACCCCCGCCGACACCGCTGTCTGCGCCAACCCGGTCCTCTATCCGGCCAAGGAAGACATCGAGCGTTCCACTCAGGAGCACGACTGGGGCGAGAACACCGCGAAGCTCATCGAGATGTGGTCCCGCGTCAAGGGCGATAACGCCAACGCTTTCACCTACATTTTCATCGGCCTCGTCGTCCTGGCCCTCGCCGCCTTCGCCTTCTACGCCCGCGCTTCCAAGAACCGCCGCAAGAAGAGCCGCAGAAGAAAGTAAGCCTAACCCTTTCTCTATATACTTCCGGTCCGTTACATCCTGTTTCGGACCGGTTTTTTTGTATAACCCGGAGGGTGCAGGTGACGGCGGAAGTCAGATTTCAGCACTTAAGCGAGCAGACGGGAAGGCGCGTGCCCGCAGGGATGACGGAGTCTGTTTGACGACGTTACGGGCCCGGAACGGGGCCGTAAAAGGAGGAGTTCGACGTCAAGCGCCTTCCCGGCTACACGAGCTGCTGAAATCTGTCTGGAGCCGGCGCCTGTACCCTCCGGGACACAAAAAAACCGGAGACCAAACGGCCTCCGGCTTTTTATTCAATTCGTGTGAATTACTTCACCTCGATGACAACGCAGCGGTTCTTGGCCGGAGTGTCGAAGACATTGTTCCGGTCACCGTTGGCGACGGTCTCGATGTTGCCGGCGGCAGCACCGAACTTGTTGACGAGGAGGTTCTTCACGGTCTCGCAACGCTGCTCGGAGAGCTTCTGGTTGATGCTGGAGGTGCCAGTCTGCTTGTCGGCGGAGCCGGTGAGCACGAGGGCGGTGTTGGCATCGACCACGTTGTTGGCGAAGTACTCGAGGTGGGCCTTCTCACGCTCGGAGAGCTTGGCGGAACCCAGGTCGAAGTAGACGGTAGCCGGGGAGGCGACCTTCGCATCGACAGCGGTGAAGCGGCCATTCTCGAAGAGGTAGGTCTGGCCGTCGACGAGGTTCTTGAACGGAGCGAGCTGCTTCTCCAGGTCGGCGATCTTGTTCTTCAGGTCGGCGTTCTCCTTCTCGAGGGCGGCAACCTTAGCCTTGAGGGCGTTGTAGTCAGCCTCGGTGAACGGGAGCGGAACGATGACCGGCATCACGGAAGCGAGACGGTCGAAACCGGTACGGCCGAGGTTGAACTGCAGGCCGAGGGTAGCGCTCGGGAACACGACATAACGCTTGGCATAGCCGTTCATCTCATAAGCTTCGGCACGGCCGGCGATGGCGCTGAGGTCGATGTTGAGGTTCACGCGCTCGCCCAGACGGAGGCTGTTGAGGAGGCCGAGACCAGCGGCAATCTCCTGGTCGAACTGCTTGAGGCCATGATGCTTGATCAGCGTAGCACCAGCGGAAGCGTAAGGAATGAAGTTCCAGAAACGGGTCTCTTTGTAACCGTCAATGGAGTTGGAGAGATTCCAGAGCAGGTCGCCGTGAATGTAGTTGAAAGCGGCTTTGTCGAACTCACCGCTCTTGGAGGTGTTCTGCAGACCATGCCAGCCGATGCGGGCACCGACGGCAGGAGTGAACCACTTACCAAAATTGACATCCGTGGCAAGACCGATCTTGCCAAGACCGTACTCTTTCTCAAGAACAGAGTTCACGCCGGCGCCAAGGCCGATGAACGTGTTGTCAAACACACCGTTGGTCACATAGGGACCACGGGCGACGGAACCATCCGCATCGCGGTTGTTGTCCTCCTGCGCGAAAGCGTTGAAGGAAAGGACGCTTGCCAGAGCAAGGATTCCCAAAAGTTTGATACCTTTCATAGTATAAAAATTGAGTTGAACTGTTATCAAAAATACAATATCTCTTGGCCTTACAATGTACAAATATAAATATTTTTTTAAAAAAAAGTATCTTTGCAGCATGAAATTTCGTATTCAGTCCGACTACGCGCCCTCCGGAGACCAGCCCGCCGCCATCGACGGATTGTGCAAAGCATTGACGGAAGGAGTACAAAATGTCACCCTTCTCGGCGTCACCGGATCCGGTAAAACCTTCACGATGGCGAACGTCATCCAGCGCCTCCAGCGGCCCGCACTCATCCTGAGTCACAATAAGACGCTGGCCGCCCAACTGTATGGTGAGTTCAAGGCTTTCTTCCCGGACAACGCGGTTGAATACTTCGTTTCATACTACGACTATTATCAGCCTGAGGCCTATATCCCCACGACCGACACCTACATTGAGAAAGACCTGAGTATCAATGACAAAATCGACGAACTCCGGGTAAGCGCTGCCTCGGCGCTGATGTCGGGCCGGCGGGATGTCATCGTCATTTCCTCCGTTTCCTGCCTGTACGGCATCGGCAATCCGGACGACTTCCACGACCAGACCGTCACGGTCCACAAGGGTGAGTCGATGTCGATGACGCGCCTGTTATATAAGATTGTCGACGCTCTCTATTACCGGACGGAAACCGACTTCAAGCGCGGTTCCTTCCGCGTGCGCGGGGATACGGTCGATATCTTCCTCGGTGGCGCCGACTACGCCGCCCGCATCGAATTCTTCGGTGACGAGGTGGACAGCATTTCTTTGGTCGATCCGGTGACCGGCGCCCGCTTCGAGGAGCTGGACAAGATCGACCTGTACCCGGCCAAGAACTTCGTCACCTCCAAGGAGAAGGGGGCCAAGGCCGTCCTCCAGATCCAAGAGGACCTCATCGACCAGGTCGAATATTTCGAGAGCATCGGCAAGTCCCTGGAGGCTAAGCGCTTGAAGCAGCGGGTGGAATATGACATGGAGATGATCAAGGAGATGGGCTACTGCCCCGGGGTGGAGAACTACTCCCGCTATTTCGACGGCCGGAAGCCCGGACAGCGCCCGTTCACCCTCATCGACTATTTCCCGGACGATTTCATCTGCTTCATCGACGAGAGCCATGTCACCCTGCCGCAGATCCGGGCTATGTTCGGCGGGGACCACTCCCGCAAGGCCACGCTCGTGGAATACGGCTTCCGTCTGCCCGCCGCCGCGGACAACCGGCCATTGACCTTCGAGGAATTCGAATCCGTCACCGGCCAGACCGTGTACGTGAGCGCAACGCCCGCTGACTACGAGCTGGAGAAGTCCGAGGGTCTCGTGGTCGAGCAGATCGTCCGTCCGACCGGCCTGCTGGACCCGCCTGTCGAAGTGCGTCCCACACAGAACCAGGTGGATGACCTGATGGAAGAGATCCGCAAACGCGCGGAGGTGGATGAGCGCGTGCTCGTCACCACCCTCACCAAGCGCATGGCGGAGGAACTGGACAGCTATTTCGGCCGGATGGGCATCCGGTGCCGGTACATTCACTCCGACGTGGACACGGCCGAGCGCGTGGAAATCATCGAGGATTTCAAGAACGGACTGTTCGATGTCCTGATCGGCGTGAACCTCCTCCGCGAGGGCCTGGATATCCCCACCGTCTCGCTGGTGGCCATCCTGGACGCC
>JAFYTP010000123.1 GCA_017558775.1 Bacteroidales bacterium
AAAAAGCCGTACCTTTGTATCCGGAATGAGGAAGCAAGGTTCTCTTGACGGAATCATTCTATTGGTTATTAGTTTTAGTGTTATTAATTATGTGGTTAGTGAGAGCGTCCGCCTGAGACAGGCCGACTCTCTTTTTTTTATACCCATAGGTATCAAAAAAAAGAGAGTCTTTCGACCTCTTACCCCCCGCTGCTTCGCAGCTGCCCCCGAGGGGGCTACACCCCCTCTTCGTCCCCCTGGAAGGGGGACTCGTCGGCCCTCCGGGCCTCCGGAATCACTGATACTCAGAAGAATAAATGTTCAGAGGTGCACCGCGAAGTGCACCTCTGACTATTCATGTAATTGGTTGTCAAATAATTGGTGAGGGTGATGTGACGGCGGAGTTCGGGTTTCGGCGATCCCGAGCGGGAGGAAATGGGCGTGCCCGCAGGGATGACGGCGTCTGTTTGAGCGCTAGTTAGGCCCGCTTGCGGGACTAACTGAGCGAGTTCGCCGTCAAGACCATTTCCGACCATAGCGAGCCGTCGAAACACGCACGGAGCCGGCGCATCACCGGCTCCAATACATTATCTTAAGTATTCAACAGATTCTATTCCACCGAATTGCAACGATCAAGGTAGAAGGTGCGGAGGGCGGGCCAGGGGTAGTAGGGGAAGGTATCGGTGGGGATGGGGAGGGAGACCTCGAAGCCGTTCAGGAGGCATTTGACGAGGATGTCAGGCGTATCCGGGTTGCGGTAGAAGATTAGCTGGATGTTGGAGGCCTTGCAGGTCTTCCAGTTCTGGTAGCAGTCTTTTACGGCGTAGGGGTCTTCGGGATCCAGATCGGCACCGTCCAGGCCCATGAGGACGGTTATCGGGCCGATGTAGGAGTCATGGCCGAAACGGAGGTCGGCGAGACGGTCGCTGGTGCCGTCCAGGACGGCATCGGCCTTTGCAATGATGTCGCGCAGGATGGGAATCGTCCGGTACTGGTCGGCGAAAACCCAGGAATAGGTGCCGAGGTTGTCGGTTTCCCAGTTCTGGACGATGTCCGCGTCGGTGAGGATATTGCCCATCATACCTTCATGGTCGATGCTGGGGAGGGAGGTGTACAGGCTCACCAGGTTGTCGGCCACGCGCCGCATGTTGCCGGGAAGGCCTTCGGTGGACTTGAAGACACGGGTAAGCACCTTGTGCTGGAGGGTGGTGTCCCTGGAGAAGGAAGCGCGGTTGTTCTCGAACTTGGGCTTCGCCTTGGGCCATTCGCGCCGGGCGGGATTCTTGCTGTCGTTCGGAGCCACGTAGTCCAGCGTGAAACGGGAGGACTGCTCCCGAATTTCAATCTTGGGATTGCACTGCACCAGCTCCTGGCAGAAGGCTGACATGCTGAGCACGCAACGTCCCGACAGGGAAGCGATGGCAAGCACATTTCCGCCGTTCCAGAACACTTCCGGGAAGCGCTCGTACATCGTCCGGGCAATCTGCTGATGCTGCTGCCAGCCGAGCTCGGTGAGCTCGCTGATACCGGTCATCAGCTCCTCGCGCGCGTCCATGAAATTACCGTAGAACGCCTTGCCCTCTTCCGTCAGAAGATTCTTCTCGTTCGCCACGGCAAGAAGCGTATCCAATTCATTATAAAGCCTTTCGTTCCAATAATACCGGGAGCCGTGGCGACCATAATGGCTGATGTAGAACGGCTTGTAGCCGCGTGGCGCCGGGGTCAACTGCGTTGTTTCGAATTCATACGGATAGTCGGTTCCGTAGGCTTTCCGGGGATCGGCCTTGAGCTGTTCCAAGGCGGGAACGTTCTGGGCCCATGCGCCCAAAGCGCAGAATGCCGTCAATAAGGTGGCAAGGATGCGTTTCATATAAGGGAATTGGTTGGTGTTTAAAGGAATCTCTGGAGGGCTTCATACACCCGTTGTACGGGGAATCCGACCACATTGAAATAGGAACCCTCGATGCGGGTGATGCCGGCAAAGCCGATCCATTCCTGGATGGCGTAGGCGCCAGCCTTGTCGAAGGGCTTGTAAGTGTCTACATAATAAGCGATTTCCGCGTCGGTGAGGACCTTGAACCAGACCTCGGTGGTGACGGAGAAGGTTTCTTCCTTGTCGATGGTGCGGAGGGTGACGGCGGTGGTGACGTGGTGCTCCCGTCCGGAGAGGTCGTGAAGCATCCGGACGGCGTCCGCGCGGTCCTTGGGTTTGCCCAGGATTTCCCCCGGGCGGTCGTCGGTCTGGGGAAGGATCACCATCGTGTCCGCGGTGATGAGGATCTCGTCCTCTTCGAGGGGCCGATGGAAGCCGTGGGATTTGCCGATGGACATCAGGCGCGGGACCTCGTCATAGGGTGTATCCGTGCTGAAGCGTTCATCGAAGTCGTTGCCCGTATCGACCTCAAAATCAATATTCAATCCGGCGAGCAGCTCGCGCCTTCTGGGGGAGTTGCTGCCGAGGATGATCCGTTTTCCTTTCAGGTCCATGGGCCTAGAATTTCTGTTTATATTGACCCACGTCGAACACCCATTTTCCCTGGGCGCGGAGCGTCTTTTCGATGACCTCCCGCAGGCATCCCTTGCCGCCGGGTTTGGTGGACACGATATCGGCCGCGGCTTTCACATCTTCCACGGCGTCGGCGGGGCAAACACCGCAACCGGACGCCTGCATGACCTCGATGTCCGGCACGTCATCGCCGAAGTACATCACCTCCTTGGGGTTCAGGCCGTACTTCTCGCAGAACTGGCTGAATTCGTCCATCTTGTTCCGGCAGTGCAGGTAGACATTCTCGGGCAGTACCCCGCTGAAAATCATCCGCTTACGGATGCTCTCGGAGCTCCCGCCGGTGATGACGGCGACCGGAAAACCGTTCATCACGGCCATCCGGATGGCGAAGCCGTCCTTGGCGTCGTACACGCGCAGGAGGTCGCCCTCGGTCGTGCACAGGATGCTGCCGTCGGTGGCGACGCCGTCGATGTCGAAGGCGAATGCTTTGATGCCTTCCAGGCTCATGATTTGTTACCGCCGATGGGACCGAAGTTGCCGAGGTCGAAAGTGTTGCCGCCCTGGGGCTTGCCGCTGGTGAGATCGATGACGCCGAACTGTGCCTCGTACTTGGACATGTTGTCAAAGAGGGCGTTCATCAGGCGCTTGGCGTGCTCCGGAGTCATGATGATGCGGTCGCCGACCTGGGCCTTGGGAAGGCCGGGCAGGGTGGCCGCGAAATCCAGCACGAACTCGCTCCGGGAGTGGGAGATGATGGCGAGGTTCGAATAGGAAACCTTGGTCGTCTGGGGGTTGATTTCGATGCTCAGCTGGTTTTGCTGGGGCTTGCCGTTGTTGTTATCCATAAAATAAGCTCTTTACACAGTTACAGTTTCGCAAATTTAACAAAAATTCCGTACTTTTGTAAGATTAATGGAGATTCCGGGTCAAGCCCGGAATGACAAGAGAAAGAGTAAAATTAATAATATGGAATTAGCAGCGAAGTACAATGCCGCCGAAGTGGAAGACAAGTGGTATGCCTATTGGCTGGCCAACAAGTTCTTCCATTCCGAACCGAATGAAAAGGAACCCTATACCATCGTGATTCCGCCGCCCAACGTGACGGGCATCCTCCATATGGGCCACGTGCTCAACAACACCCTGAACGACGTCCTGATCCGGAACGCCCGCATGCACGGCAAGAACGCCTGCTGGGTGCCTGGCACGGACCACGCCTCCATCGCCACCGAATCCAAGGTGGTCGCCAAGTTGAAGGCCCAGGGCATCTCCAAGGAGGATATAGGCCGTGAAGAATTCCTCAAGCACGCCTGGGAGTGGAAGGAGGAGCACGGCGGGATCATCCTGCAGCAGCTCCGCAAGCTCGGATGCTCCTGCGACTGGGACCGCACCCGCTTCACGATGGAACCGGCCCTGTCCGAGGCCGTCATCAACACCTTCGTCTATTTCTACAAGAAAGGCTGGATCTACAAGGGTGTCCGCATGGTCAACTGGGACCCCGAGGCCCTTACGGCCGTGAGTGACGACGAAGTGATCCACAAGGACACCAAGAGCCATTTCTACCACCTGAAATACTTCATCTCCGACGGGCAGGGGAACCCCACCGACAAGTACCTGGTGATCGCCACCACCCGTCCGGAAACCATCATGGCCGATGCCGCCATCTGCGTGAACCCCAACGACGAGCGCCACTTCTGGCTCAAGGGCAAGAAGGTGCTCATCCCGCTTATCAACCGGGAAATCCCTGTCATTGAGGACGATTACGTGGAGATGGACTTCGGTACCGGTTGCCTGAAGGTCACGCCCGCGCACGACGTGCACGACTATGAGATCGGCCTCCGTCACAACCTGCCCATCCTCGAGATCATCGACGATCACGGCAAGCTGAACGAGAAGGCGCAGATCCTGGTGGGCGAGGACCGCTTCGTGGCCCGCAAGAAGATCGTGAAGATGCTGGAAGAGGCCGTCAACCTCCTGAAGATCGAAGACTACACCTCTCCGGTGGGTTACTCCGAGCGCACGGACGACGTCATCGAGCCCAAGCTCTCCGCCCAGTGGTTCCTGAAGATGGACACCCTCGCGAAGGTCGCCTTGGAAACCGTCGAAAGCGGCCGGACGAACTTCATCCCCGAACGGTATGTCAACA
>JAFYTP010000015.1 GCA_017558775.1 Bacteroidales bacterium
AGATGAATTTTCCCTTGAGGGTCGTGGGAGACTACCACGTTGATAGGCAGGAAGTGTAAGGGCGGCGACGTCCTCAGCTGACCTGTACTAATGGCCCGATAGACTTTCCTAAGAGAAAGATAAGCCAAGAAGTAGCGAAGATCTGACTGTGATTCCAATGGACCGGAAGGTTCTCCGATTTGGACTTTTCTCTCAAGTAATATACTGCGGTGGTTATAGCGGTGAGGATCCACCTCTTCCCATTCCGAACAGAGAAGTTAAGCTCACCATCGCCGATGGTACTGACCCACCAGTTGGGAGAGTAGGTAGCCGCCGTTCTTCGAAGTCCCTGATTGTCTAACGACAGTCGGGGACTTTTCTTTGTATATACTGGCAATAGATACGGCACTAAATTTGTGCGGAAGGGGGACGTGATTTCTATTTGGGATAAGGCGCGATTGACGTTGAGTTATGGGAAGGTACTGCTGGTTTGCGGGGCTTTGTTCAATGTCGTATGCGCCTATTTCCTGGCATCGTTCTTCTTCTATGCCGGAGTCCTTGAATCATTGATACTTAAGGCGTTGTTTACGGTTTTCGTGCTGTATCTGATGCGACAGTTCGAGCATCGGGACGCCGTGTTTTTCTATATCAATCTGGGATTGACCCGAAAGGGGATGATGACGGCGGTGCTGGCGTTGGATTTCCTGGTGTGGGCTCTTCTGATGACCATTATCATCATCGCGCAATGAATCATAAATTGGTCGTGGACAGTGTCGTGGTCCGATTCGGGGAGAAGACCGTGCTGAGCGGGGGGTATATCACCTCGCAGACGGGGATGGTCACCGGACTGCTCGGACGGAACGGCACCGGAAAGTCCTGCATGTTCCGGGCCCTGATGGGCGGGCTGAAGGTGGATTATGTGATTGTCCATATCGACGAAACACCCATCGCCCGGAACAAGATCGGCCAGAGAATCAAGTATTTGCCACAGGATCGGATGCTGCCGAGAGGGATGACGCTCAAGCGCGCGTTTGAGTTGTATAATGTCAATTTCTGGGAGTTTGCCAATAGGTTCCCGAAATATGCCCGCTACTATCATACGGCGCCATGGGAGATGTCCGGCGGCGAGGCCCGGATGGCCGAACTGTACCTGGTCCTGATGATGGAAGGGGACTTCTGCATCCTGGATGAGCCCTTCTCGCAAATCTCCCCGATTTATATCGAAACCGCCCAGCAACTGATCCGCGAAAAGAGCCGGGAGAAAGGCATCATCGTCACGGACCACAATTACGAGGCGATCTCCAAAGTGGTTGACAATCTGTTTGTTATTGCCGATGGATACACCTTCCCGGTGGAGAGCCGGGCAGACCTCGTACGGCACGGATACCTGCGCGAGTAGACCGGGAATGTTGATGAAAATGACTATATTTGTATAAATATGATCATTGATTCGATGAAAAGAATTGCATTTTTTTGTTTAGGACTGATCCTGGCCATGGGCCCGGCAAGAGCCGATGAGGGCATGTGGCTGCCGTCCCTGATTTCCCAGCGCATCGGCGATATGCAGGCCAAGGGCTTCAAATTGAGCGCCGAGGATGTGTATAGTGTGAACCAGGCGTCGCTGAAGGACGCCGTCGTCCTGTTCGGTAGCGGCTGCACGGGCGAGCTGGTTTCCGACGAAGGCCTGCTGCTCACGAACCATCACTGCGGATACAGCTATATCCAGCGCCACAGCAGCGTGGAGCACGACTATCTGAAGGATGGCTTCTGGGCCATGAACCGCCAGCAGGAACTCCCTAATAATGGTTTGACTGTCAGCTTCTTGGAAAGGATGGAAGACGTGACGGACCGGGTGCTCCGGGGATTTGATGTGTCGATGACCGAGGCGCAGCGGGATTCCGTTGTCAGGGCCAATTCCAAGCTGATCATCGAAGAGAACGCCGATTCTGACAAGGGAATCACGGCTGATGTGGAAGCCCTGTTCTACGGCAACCAGTATTTCCTGTTCGTGTTCAAGGTGTTCCGCGATGTCCGCCTGGTGGGCGCGCCGCCGTCCTCCATCGGCAAGTTCGGTGGCGACACTGATAACTGGATGTGGCCCCGCCATACGGGCGATTTCTCCATGTTCCGCGTCTATGCCGATAAGGACAACAACCCCGCCGACTACTCCCCGGACAACGTCCCTTATCGCCCGAAGCGCTTCTTCAAAATCTCCCGTGCAGGCGTCCAGGAAGGCGATTTCACTTTTGTCTACGGTTGCCCCGGCAGCACGCAGGAATACGTGATGTCCGAGCAGGTGAAGTATGTCGCCGAGGTCTCCGACCCGCAGAAGATTGCCCTCCGCACCCAGCGCCTGGACATCCAGAAAAAGTATATGTCGATGGATCAGGCGGTCCGGATCCAGTACTCTTCCAAGAACGCCTCCGTCTCCAACGCCTGGAAGAAATGGCAGGGGGAGGAGAAAGGCATCAAGAAGAATCACACCGTCGCCGTAAAGCAGGCCTATGAAGCTCGCTTTAAGGAATGGGCGAAAGGTACGGAATACGAAGGACTCATTGAGCGCCTGGGCGACATCTACGCCCGCCGCAACCCCACTTATCTGGCCTACGAGTATTATGTTGAGACGGCCCGCACCATCGAAATTGTCCAGTTCGCCTCCGGCATCTACTCCCGCCTGAAGGCTGGAACTGATACCAAGGACCTGATTGACAGCTTCTTCAAGGATTATTACCAGCCCATCGACGAAGAATGCTTCGTCGCCATGATGACCTCCTTCGATAAGAACGTTCCCGATGACTTCAAGCCGGCGTTCTTCAAGGAAATGTTGGCGGAATACGGCAGTGTCGATGCCTGCAAGGACCTTGTTTTCAACGGCACCATCTTCACGGACCGCTCGAAGGTAGAAGCCCTCACGCCGGAAGACGTGGACACTGTTGCCCAAGATCCTGCTGTTAAGATGTATGGCGCGTTCTACGACTGGTATAGTAACGACCTGGCCCCGGTCATCCGGGCGACCAACGAGGAACTCCGCGTCGCCAACCGCGATTACATGCGGGCCCAGATGGCGTTTGAAAAGGACCGGGATTTCTATCCCGACGCGAACCTGACGCTCCGTGTCGCTTACGGCCAAGTGGCTGGTTATGAGCCTTATGACGCCGCTTATTACTACCCGGTATCGACCTTGAAGGGCATCATCGAGAAGGACAATCCGGATATCTTCGACTACAACATTCCGCAGGTCCTGCGCGACATTTATGCCGAGGGTGGGCACGAGAATCAGCCCGTCTGCTTCCTCGCGACGAACCATACCACCGGCGGCAACTCCGGCAGCCCGGTCATCAATGCCGAGGGCAACCTCATCGGCATCAACTTCGACCGCGTGTGGGAGGGGACGATGTCCGACATCGTCTACGATCCGGAAATCTGCCGGAACATCTCTCTGGATATCAGGTACTTGCTATTCGTCGTGGACCAGATCGGCCACGCGTCCTACCTGTTCGACGAGATGGTGTTTGTCGATTAGGTGTAGAGTCCTCCGTTGACGGAAATGCATTCGCCCGTGACATAGGATGCTTCGGGCGAAGCGAGGAAGGCCACCACGGCCGCGACTTCTTCCGGTCGTCCGAAACGGGCGGCCGGAATGTCTTTTTTCAGGGTCGCCTCGTCCAGGCCGTCCGTCATGTCAGTGGCGATGAAACCGGGGGCGACGGCGTTCACCGTGACCTTCTTCTTGGCCACCTCCTGCGCGAGCGCCTTGGTCGCGGCGATGAGGCCGCCCTTGGCCGCCGCATAGTTCGCCTGGCCGGGAAGTCCCTTGAGTCCGCTCAGGGAAGCCATGTTGATGATCCGCCCGTATTTGTGCAGCAGCATCGCCTGGAGCACGGCCTTGGAGACATTGAAGAAGCTGTTTAGATTCGTGTTGATAACCGACTGCCAGTCACTCGGTTCCATCCAAATCAAAAGATTGTCCTTCCGGATGCCGGCATTGTTCACCAGCACCTCGATATACTCCTCCGGATGGGCGGCCTGCCAGCCTTCGATGGCGGCGCGGACGGCCTCCGGATCGCCGACGTCGAAGCGGAGCAGTTCGCCCTGTCCGCCGATGGCGGCGAGGGTCTCCTGCGCCGCGGCTTCGTTGGAGACATAATTGATCAGGACATGATAGCCCATCTGGGCGAGTTTGAGGCAGATGGCGCGGCCGATACCGCGGCTGCCGCCGGTGACGAGTGCGGTTTTCATCTTTGCAAGATTTGATTCAAGGTTGCTTCTCCCAGGATTTCCTGGCAGGTGAGAAGGGCAGTTTCCGATACGCCCAGAACGCCGTGTAAGCCGCAGTTCTGGCCGGTGAGATAGAGTCCCGGAACGGGTGTCCGGGGATGGACATAACAAGTGGCGTCTTTCTTCCGGATTCCGAAGGCGCTTCCGCCGGGCGTGCCGGTATAGCGCTCCCAGGTGGCCGGCGTACTGGTCCAGAATTTCTCGACGGCCCCCGAAAGACCGGGGACTCGACCAATCAATTCTTCCGCCAGGGCGGTCCGGTCAGAGACGTATTTTTCGCTGAAGGTGAGCAGGTCCACGCTGCGGGCAAAACCCTTCCCGTCGGGGTTCCCGTAGTGGACCATCAGGTCACCATTATAGTTCGTGCTCCAAGGTTGATACTGAATCGTTTCCGGCTGTAACTTGCAGTAAACCGTGAAGATGCCGGGAGCGTTCTCCAAGGTCTGTAAACGGTGCAAATAGGAGGGCCGGACATGGCCCCGGAAAAGGGCGAAAGTCTGCCAAGGATGGATGTCGGAAATGACGATTCCTTCGTATGATCTCCCGTCCTTGCAATGGACGCGACCCGGTTCGATGGCGGTCACTTCACATCCGGTCCGGACGGTTCCGTTGATCAAGGAAATCAGCTTCTTGACGAGCAAATCGCCGGAAGGAAGTCGCCAGGAACCCTTCTTAAAAGGCTCCATCACATGGGCATACTCATCCATCGTCACATCCCCGGTGGAAGATGACAGACGGAGCGTATTACCAAGGGGATACGAGAGGTCGGTCAGGCGGTGTGAAACCCCGTTCAGGACGATTTCATCGGGTTCTTTCACAAATTCCCAGGGAAGGTCCATGAGGCCCAGCGGGCGGAAGATCCGCTCCAGCGGACCGCCTTCCTCCAGGCCGGCGACGGAATGGAAACCGGTGTCGAACCGGAGTCCCTCGCGGATGAAGGTTTGGAGACAACCACCTGGTTGTGAGGCTTTTTCAAGCACGGTGACGCGATATCCCGCCCGGGACAGGATGACGCCCGAGAGAAGACCGCCGAGGCCCGACCCTATGACCAGGGCGTCAGACATTCCGGATGATGAGGGTGGAATTCGTGCCGCCGAAGCCGAAGGAATTGGACAGGAAAGTGTCGAAGGGTCTCTCAATGGTGTGCGCGGGAATCCAAAGCTTGGAGGAATCCTCGTCCGGATGCTCGAAATTGATGTTTCCGGCGATGAAGCCGCTCTTCATCATCAGGATGGAATAGATGACTTCGCTGGCGCCGGCCATCCACATTTCATGGCCCGTCTGGCTCTTGGTGGACGTGACGGGCACGGTGCGCTCGCCGAAGACACGGGCGATGGCCTTGGCCTCGTTCGCGTCGCCCACATGGGTGGAAGTCGCATGCGCATTGACATAACCGATCTCTCGGCGGTCGATGCCGGCACGGCGGATGGCCATCTCCAGGGACCGGGCGGGACCGTCCACGTTGGGGGAGGAGATGTGGTCGCCGTTCGCGGAGAAGCCGTACCCGAGGACTTCGGCCAGGATGGGCGCGCCGCGGCGGACGGCCGATTCGTAGCTTTCGAGGATGACGGTGGCCGCGCCGCCGCCCGGCACGAGGCCGTCGCGGTCGCGGTCGAAGGGACGGCTGGCCTTTTCAGGTGCGTCTTCCCGGATGGAGAAGGCGGAAATGCCGTCGAATGAGCCGGTTGCGGCCGGATTGACTTCCTGCGCACCGCCGCACACGACCATCTCCTGCAGGCCGTCCTGGATCAGGAGAGCGCCCAGGCCGATGGCATGGGAACCGCTGGCGCAGGCACCGGAGACGGTGAGGTTGATGCCCTTGAGGTGGAAGATCACCCCGAGGTTCATCGTCACGGTGGAGTTCATCGACTGGAAGATAGCGCCGGAACCGCACAGCATCGTATCCTTCTTCTCCACGATCTTGGAGATGGATTTATAGACGGCGTCGGCGGTGCTGTCATTGCCGTACAGCAGGCCGACCTCATGGGTGTCCAGGTAGTCCTGGTCGATGCCGGCGTGCTTCAGGGCGTCCCGCGTGGCGCAGTAGGCATACTGGGCCGGCTCCGGCATATAGGCACGGAGCGGGCGGGGGAGTTCTTTCTTCAAATCGGGCGTTTCCACGCGTCCGGTCAGGCCCGAACGGAAGCCCATCTCTTTCCGGACCGGGTCCAGCACGATGCCGGACTTCCCGATGTACAGTGCGTCACGCACTTCATCCAGCGTCGTGCCGAGGCACGACCAGATTCCCAGTCCCGTTATGACAACTCTCTGCATATCGAACATTTATTGTACAAATTTACGCATTTTTACTATATTTGCGATTGGTTAACGAAACGAACTTGACAGAATGAAGGTTATGAAATTTGGCGGCACCTCCGTCGGGTCTGCCAGCCGTATCCAGCATGTGGCGGATTTAGTCTCTTCCGCCGGACGAAATCTCGTCGTCCTTTCCGCAATGTCAGGCACCACGAATTCGCTCGTGGAAATCGCCGGCTACCTGTACAACCACAACACCGAGGGCGCGCGTGACACCATCAGCCGCCTCGAGAGCAAGTACCTGAAAGTCATTAAGGAACTGTATTCCACCGAGGAATATGCGGAGAAGGCGAAGGCCTTCGTCCATGACACGTTCGTTTTCCTGGGCACCTTCGCCAAGCAGCTCTTCGGCCCGGTCCAGGAGAAGATGATCCTCGCCCAGGGCGAGCTCATCTCCACCCATCTGATGTACTGGTACATGCAGGAGAAGGGCGTCAACGTAGTGCTCCTTCCCGCGCTGGACTTCATGCGTACGGACATCCAGGGCGAGCCGGATCTCGAGTACATCCGCGAGCACCTGTCCAAGCTCATCGACAAGTATCCCGACGCGCAGCTGTTCCTCACCCAGGGTTACATCTGCCGGAACGCCCATGACGAGGTCGACAACCTCCAGCGCGGCGGCTCCGACTACACGGCCTCCCTGGTGGGCGCGGCGCTCCAGGTGGAGGAAATCCAGATTTGGACCGACATCGACGGTATGCACAACAACGATCCCCGCGTTGTCAAGGATACCGAGGCGGTCCGGCACCTGCACTTCGAGGAGGCGGCCGAGCTCGCGTATTTCGGCGCCAAGATCCTGCATCCGACCTGCATCCAGCCGGCGCGCTACGAGAACATTCCCGTGCGTCTGCTGAACACGATGGAGCCGGAAGCCCCCGGCACCCTCATCAACAACGTCCCCGAGCCCGGCACCATCAAGGCCGTGGCCGCGAAGGACAACATCGTCGCCATCAAGATCAAGTCCTCCCGGATGCTCCTGGCGCACGGTTTCCTGCGCAAAGTCTTCGAAATCTTCGAGAGTTACCGCACTTCCATCGACATGATCTGCACCTCCGAGGTGGGTGTGTCCATGTCCATCGACGACACCCGCTACCTGAGCGAGATCATCCACGACCTCAAGAAATACGGCACCGTCACTGTCGATTTGGACATGTGCATCATCTGCGTGGTGGGCGACATGGACTGGGAGAACGTGGGCTTTGAATCCAAGGCCCTCAGCGCCATGAAGGACATCCCCGTGCGTATGGTCTCCTATGGCGGCAGTAACTACAACATCTCCTTCCTCATCAAGGAGGAAGACAAGGAAGCGGCCCTCAAGGCCCTCAGCGCCAGCCTGTTTGCGAAATGATGAAGGGCGATTTCCCGGTAGGGGAGTTCGCGGGAAGGAAGACACCGTTCTACTTCTACGACCTGCCCCTGCTGGAGCGGACGCTGGATATCGTCCGCAGTGAACTGAACAGTCACCCCCGTTGGCAGGTCCATTACGCCATCAAGGCCAATGCGAACCCGGAGATTCTCCGGCGCATCGCGGCGGCCGGGTTCGGCGCGGACTGCGTGAGCGGCGGCGAGGTCCGGATGGCGTACGAGGCCGGTTTCGACCCGTCCGTCATCGTGTACGCGGGCGTCGGCAAGAGCGACGACGAGATCGCGTACGCGCTGGAACTCGGCATCGCCCGGTTCAATGTGGAGTCTTCCGCGGAACTGCTGGTGATCGAGGAGATCGCGGCTAAGATGGGGAAAATCGCCCCCGTCAGTTTCCGGGTCAATCCCGACATCGGCGCCCATACCCACGCCAACATCACCACCGGCCTGGCGGAGAACAAGTTCGGCATCTTCCACGAGGTGCTTCCCGAGGTCATCCGGCTGGCCATGGGCTGCCCGCATATCGCGTATAAAGGCCTGCACTTCCACATCGGCTCCCAGATTCTGGACATGTCCGATTTCGTGGCCCTGTGCAACCGCGCGAACAACCTGATGGACCGCCTGGAAACGCTGGGGCTGCCCATCGGGGACATCAATGTGGGCGGCGGTCTGGGCATCAACTACGAGCATCCCAACCATCTGCCGATAGCGGATTTCAAGGCCTATTTCGATACTTTCAAACGGCACCTGCAACTCCGTCACGGTCAGGAACTTCACTTCGAGCTGGGCCGGAGCATGGTGGCCCCGTGCGGCACCCTCATCTGCCGGGTGCTGTATGTGAAGCAGGGAACCACGCGCCAGTTCGCCATTGTCGATGCCAGCATGACGGAACTGATCCGTCCGGCGCTGTACCACGCGTACCACCGGATCGAGAATCTGACCTCCAACGAGCCTGAGCAGCTGTACGACGTGGTCGGTCCCGTGTGCGAGAGTTCGGACGTGTTCGCCAAGGGTGTGAGCCTGGACGCCTGCCGGCGGGGCGATTTCATCGCCATCCGCAGCACCGGCGCCTACGGCGAGTCGATGGCGTCGACCTACAACGGCCGGCCCCTCCCCGGGGCGTTCTTCTTTGAATAAAACGTAGAATTGCGTATCTTTGTCCACTTTTTAAGGGACAAATACGTATGCATCTTTTTCCGGATATCGAGAAAGCTTACTCGAAGGACCGCTTGTCCGCCCGCGAAGCGCAGCGGCAGGCGCAGTATATCGCCTTCGGCCCCATCGTCTTCCAGGCCAGCCGCTTGATGATCAAGTTCGGCATCCTGGAAAGGCTCCGTGACCGGGACATGACCCTGGAGGAGATCGTGCAAGCCACCGGCTTGTCCGAGTACGCCGCCAAGGTCCTGATGGAGGCCTCCCTCTCCATCGGCACCACCCGCATCGACCCGGAGACCGACAGGTACTCCCTCTCCAAGACAGGCTGGTTCCTCCTGAACGACCCGGCGACGCGGGTGAATGTGGACTTCAACCACGACGTGAACTATGAAGGCTTCTTCCACCTGGAGGAGGCGCTGCTGGAAGGCCGTCCGGCCGGACTGAAGCATTTCGGCGACTGGCCGACGCTCTACGAAGGCCTTTCCTCCCTGCCCGAGCAGGTGAAGAAGAGCTGGTTCGGCTTCGACCATTTCTACTCCGACCATTCCTTTGACGAGGCCCTGCAGATCGTATTCAAGTACCGTCCGGGGAAGATCATGGACGTGGGCGGCAACACGGGCCGGTGGGCCCTCCGTTGTGTCGATTACGACCGGGACGTGCGCGTGACGATCGTGGACCTGCCGCAGCAGCTCGCGATGATGCGGGAACAGACGGCCGGGAAGAACGGCGCGGACCGCATCGACGGATACGCGATGAACATGCTGGACCCGTCGGCACAGTTCCCGACGGACCTGCATCCCGACCTCATCTGGATGAGCCAGTTCCTGGATTGCTTCAGCGAGGATGAGATCCTGAGCATCCTGAAGCGGGCGGCGAAAGTGATGGGCCCGGATTCCCGGCTCGCCATCATGGAAACCTTCTGGGACCGCCAGAAGTACGAGCCCGCCTCCTTCTGCCTCACGATGACGAGCCTCTACTTCACGGTGATGGCCAACGGCAATTCCAAGATGTACCATTCCGACGACATGACGCGCCTCGTGGACCAGGCCGGCATGGTCGTGGAGGAGATTCACGACGGACTGGGACAGGGCCACAGCATCATGGTTTGTAAAATCAAATAACAATATGGATATCAACGAAATATATGAGAAGGTGAACGCCTTCCTCGTGGACGAGCTGGAGATTGACGAGGCGAAGATCGAGGACGGCGCCCGCCTGAAGGAGGACCTCGGCATCGACAGCCTCGAGGTCGTGGACGTCATCGTCCTGGTCGAGCAGGAGTTCGGCTTCAAGATGCGTCCCGAGCAGTTCAAGGACCTCAAGACCTACGGAGAGTTCTGCCGCTTCATCGAATCGCAGGTTGGCTGATTACAAGCATAAGGGTTGGCAGGGTTCCACGGACGGAACGCCCTGGATGCAGCGGACGCTCATCCGGCTGTTCCGGTGGTTTCCCCTCGGCGTGCTGTACGGTTGTATGGCACTGGTCATCCCGTTCTATATGCTCCTCGGGACGGGTTTCCGTCCCGCTTACAGTTTCTTCCGGAAGCGGATGGGTTTTTCCGTCCTGAAATCCTTCGCGCACGTCTACCTGAACGAGTTCGAGTTCGGGAAAGTGGTGATGGACCGCTTCGCGGCCTTTTCCGGGAAGAAGTTCCGGATGAACGCGCCCCGGATGGACCTGTTCGATGCGTTATGCAAGGGGGAGCAAGGCTTCATCCAGCTCAGTTCCCATGTGGGCAATTACGAGATGATCGGCTACTCCCTTGTGTCTCCGAAGCGTCTTAACGCGCTGGTTTTCAGTGGCGAGACGGCGACGGTGATGGAGAACCGAGCCACGCTGTTCGGGCAGACCAATGTCCGGATGGTGCCGGTGTCTGAAGATCTGTCCCATATCTTCACCCTGAACAACGCCCTGGCCGATGGCGAGATCGTCAGCATGCCCGGGGACCGCGTGTTCGGCTCCCGGAAGACGGTGGAATGCCTGTTCTTCGGAGAGAAGGCGAAGTTCCCCGCGGGCCCTTTCACCATGGCCGTCCAGCGGGAGGCGCCGGTGCTGACCGTCTTCGCGATGAAGGAAGGTCGGCGGGAATATAAGATTTACTTGGATGTTCTGCCCACTTCCGATGCGGAGTCGAAGCAGGACCGGATCCAGGCCCTGGCCGATGCGTACGCCGCCCGGCTGGAATCCATCGTCCACGCCTATCCCGACCAGTGGTATAACTTCTACGACTTCTGGAAATGAACCCCTTCCATGATATAAGCATCGGAGGAATCCTTCCCCAGCGCGAACCGTTTGTCTTTGTGGACCGGCTCGAGCACTATGATGACCATGAGACGGTGACGTCCTTCACGGTCCGCGAGGGGAATCTGCTGGTGGAGAACGGCGTCCTGAGCGCTCCTGGCCTCCTGGAGAACATGGCCCAGTCCAGCGCCGCCCGGATCGGGTACCTGTGCAAATACATCCTGCACGTCCCGGTGCGCATCGGCTATATCGGTGCCATCCGGAAGCTGCAAGTGCATCGGCTCCCGAAAGTGGGGGAGACGCTTGTCACCACCATCTTCCTGCGGGAAGATGTTTTCGGGATCTCTCTTGTCGATGCCGTCGTGCGCGTGGGGGAGGAAATCATTGCCGAGGCGGCCCTGAAGACGGCCCTCGGCGAAAAGGAGGCGGAATGAGGAAGGTAGTCGTCATCGGGGAAAGCATCCTGTCGCCGCTCGGCGCCACACCGCAGGAGAATTTCGAGGCGGTGTGCCGGGGCGAGTCCGCTCTGTGTCGATATGAGGGTATGTTCGGCGTGAAGGAGCCGTTCGTGGCTTCTTTGATGGACCGGACGCAGTGGCAGGTAGAGGGACGTACATTCTTTGATGCGGTGATGATCGAGGCGGCCCGGCGGGCCGTTGAGGATGCTGGCATCGACCCTTCTAGTCCAAGGACGGCTTTCGTCCTTTCTTCTATCAAGGGAAATATTGAGCATATTGATACGCAGGACGTTACGCTGGCGGTTTCCGCCCGGCGGCTTGCGGATGCCTTCGGCAATCCGAATGCGCCGGTGGTCGTTTCCAACGCCTGCATCTCCGGCTTGGCGGCCCTGCTGCAGGGACGCCGGATGCTCATCGGCGGTGAATTCGACCACGTCGTGGTCGTGGGCGCCGAGGTGCAGTCTCGTTTCATCGTGACGGGCTTCCAGTCTCTGAAAGCTCTCTCGGAAGCGCCTTGCAAACCGTTCGACGCCCATCGTGACGGGCTGAACCTCGGCGAGGCGGCCGCGGCCGTCGTGCTGGGCTTCGGCGACTCCGGATGGGAACTGGTCGATGGCGCCGTACGCAATGACGCGAACCATATCTCCGGTCCTTCCCGGACGGGTGAGGGCAGTTTCAAGTCCCTGCGCTATGTGCTCCGGAATTGTACCCCGGACGAACTTGCTTTTGTCAATGTCCACGGCACTTCCACCCTCTACAACGACGAGATGGAGGCCATTGCCATCGACCGTGCCGGACTCTTGGATGTGCCCGTGAACGCGCTGAAAGGCACTTTCGGGCATTCGATGGGCGCGGCCGGCATCCTGGAATCGATCCTGTCGATGCATGCGGTGGACGCGGGCCTGGTCCTGCCTACACGCGGCTTCTCCGAACTCGGTGTCAGCCGGGCGGTGAAGGTGTCGACGGAGATGGGCAAGACGGATAAGAAAGCGTTCATCAAGCTTCTCTCCGGCTTCGGCGGGGTGAACGGGGCGCTGCTTTTCAGAAAAGGAGGTGCGGCATGCTGACAATTAAGAAGTATGTCTACATCCCTTGTGGAACCGACCTCACGGCCCTGTACCGGGCCGAGGTGGGGGATTACCCCAAGTTCTTCAAGATGGACACGGCCTGCAAGCTAGGATTCCTCCTGGCGGAACGGCTGGCCGAAGAACCGCGCTTTACACCGCGCGAGGACCGCGCCGTGCTGATGTTCAGCACTTGCGGCAGCCTCTGCAACGATCGACACTACGAGGATTCGGTACGGGAATTCCCGTCGCCGTCCCTGTTTGTATATACTTTACCCAACATCATCACGGGCGAAATCGCCATCCGGAACAAGTTCGAGGGGGAAACATCGGCCTATGTCCTGGAGTGGTTCGATCCCGAAACCTTCGTCGCCCTCGTGGAACAGGCGTTCCAGGACGCGGTGACGGAGTCCGCCGTCTGCGGCTGGGTCGATGCCCGCGCGGACGACGATTTCACCGCCTTCGCCTTCCTCGTGGAGCGGGACGGTAACGGAATGGAATTTAATAAAGAGACAATATATGGAACAGTTAATCAATGAGATCAAACTCAAACTGATCGACGCGCTCAACCTGGACGGGATGACCCCGGAGGACATCGATGACAACGCGCCTCTCTTCGGTGACGAAGGACTTGGCCTCGACTCGATCGACGTCCTGGAACTGATCGTCCTCCTGGAGCGTAACTACGGCATCCGCCTGGCGAACCCGCAGGAAGGCAAAGCAGTCTTCCAGAGCATCGCTGTGATGGCGGACTATGTCGCTGCCAACCGGACGAAGTAAGTGGATACGTTGATCCATATCACCGGCGCGGGCGTGGTGAGCGCCGTCGGCTGCGGCCAGGGAGAAACCCTGGACGCCCTCCGGCGCGGCCGCTCCGGCATCGGCCCGGTCCGTTTCCTGCGGACGGCGGAGAAAACTTTCCTGGTCGGGGAGGTCCCGCTCTCCAACGAGGAAATGGCGGCCCGGTGCGGCGCTTCCCCGGATCTGTCCCGGACCTCCCTGATGGGCATCCTGGCCCTGCGGGAGGCATTGACAGAAGCGGGACTGCCTGATCTGACGGGGATTCCGCTCATCAGCGGGACGACGGTCGGCGGTATGGACAAGACGGAACAAACTTTCCCGGCGTATTCGCCGCTGCACGACTGCGGAGCGTCCACGGATGCCATCGCTGCGCACTTCGGCGGCGCTCCCTTTGCGACCACCCTTTCCACCGCCTGCTCCTCGGCGGCGAACGCCGTCATCTTCGGCGCGAACCTGATCCGGAGCGGCCAGGCGGACATCGTGGCGGTCGGTGGTAGCGAGAGCCTGTCGGACTTCCACCTCCATGGTTTCGGATCCCTGATGATCCTGGACACGGCCCCTTGCCGGCCCTTTGACGCCACCCGCGCGGGGCTCAATTTGGGCGAGGGCGCGGCGTTCCTGATTCTGGAGTCGGATGCTTCGGTTCGGCGCCGTGGCGCGGCTTCTTTGGCCGTTTTAAGCGGCTTTGGCAACGCCTGTGACGCATTCCACCAGACGGCATCCTCCGAGAACGGAGAGGGCGCTTTCCTGGCGATGCAGAAGGCTTTGAGGATGGCTGGCCTCCGGCCGGAGGATATAGATTATGTTAATGCACACGGCACTGGCACGCCGAATAATGATGCGTCTGAGAGCGCCGCACTGAGGCGGGTGTTCGGGGACGCTCTTCCGCCGATTTCATCGACCAAGGCCTTTACGGGGCACACGACAAGCGCTTCCGGCAGTATCGAGGCGGTGTTCTGCCTCCTGGCTCTACGGGAGGGCTTTATCCCGGCCCAGCTGAACTGGACTACGGCCGATCCGGCGTGTATCGTTCCTTCTTTGGGTGGCCCGGCGAGCCTGAAGCACATCCTTTGCAACGCCTTCGGTTTCGGAGGCAATGACTCTTCTTTATTGATTTCCAGATGATGCGGCCCGTATACCTACACGCCCGGTGCGAACTGAAGCCCGGCGATCCGGAACCCGACTTCCGCAGCCTCTTCTCCGTGATGGAGGCCCGGCGGATGGGCCGTCTGCTCAAGCGGGCGGTTTGGACTGCGTCCGAGGCCCTTAAAGAGGCCGGCATCGACGTTCCCGACGCCGTCATCATCGGCACCGACTACGGCTGCATTGAAAACTCGGAGTTTTTCCTGAAGGCGCTCAAGGGCATTGACGATGCCCCGATGAAACCGACGCACTTTATGCAGTCCACGCATAACACTATCAGCTCTCTCATTGCGATTCGCCTAGGCGCTCATGGCTACAATGCCACCTACTCTCATCGCGGCCGCTCTTTCGAAAGTGCCCTCCAGGACGCATGGACGCAGATCGCTCTCGGCGACATCGACACCGCCCTTGTCGGCTGGTTCGATGAAATGACTCCCGCCCTTGCGGAGAGCCTTATCGCCCAAGGTATCGAGCCCAAAGAACACGCCCTCGCGGTGGTCCTTTCGGCCAACCCCGAGGGCGCGATAGAAGAGATTCCTTCGCTTCGCTCGGAATGACAAATGTCAATTTGATGACAATGTCATTCTGAGGAGGTCGAAGACCGACGAAAGAATCTAATAACCGAAGATTTCCTCCAACGTCACCTGCTGCACGGGACCTAAGGTCTTGAGGAAGGTCAGATCCAGGTCGGAGGGATCACCCAAGATGGCATAGACATACGGGCGGCCCTTGATCCACTGGGCATGGGTGGCAAGGAGGTCGTCCATCGTCATAGCTCCCACTTTCTCATAGATTTGCTTCTCGCGAGGCTCGGTTAAACCGAGTTCCTGGGCGGTTAAGTAGCTGTATAGAACCTGGGCGCCGGTGGTGCGCTGGGTGCGGAGCTTGCCGAGGATGGAGGCCTTTGCAATTTCAAGATTCTCAGGAGCTTGCGGGAGGGTTTCGATGATTTCGTCGAAGCCTTCGCAGGCCTTCTGCAGCTTGTCGTTCTGGGAGGCGATGGTGGCGCGGAAGGCGTAGGTGTCGTCCTTGAAGGAAGGACCGACCAGGTAGGCACCGGCGCTGTAGGCGAGGGCGCGGGATTCGCGCATCTCCTGGAACACGATGGCGTTCATGCCACCGCCGTAATACTCATTGAACAGTTCGATAGAAGGATCCTGCGTGAGGTCCAGCGTCTCGCCGCGGTCGGAGTACTGCATGTAGTAGAACTGGCGGGACTGGTAAGGGGCCAGGAGGACTTTGGCGGCGGGAGTGAGCTGCTTGACGGCATAGGTCTTCGCGAGCGGCTCGAGGCCTTCGGTGGGATGGGCGGCCTTCACCAGGGAGACAACCTCATCGACAGAAGCCGGTCCGTAGTAGAGGATGGTGGGCTTCTTCGTGAGGAGGTCCTTGACGGAGCCGAGAAGCTGCTCGGGGGTGAGGGTGGCGACGGCGGCGTTCGTCAGCGTCTTGGCCTTCACATAGTCGGGGCCATACATCAGGTAGGTCTGCAGGGCGTTGTAGCAGGCGCGCTGGTTCTTCTTGTTGTCCAGGCGGCTGCGGATGAGGTCCATCTTAAGCTCGTTGAGGACTTCTTCGTCGCCCTCGGCATTACGGAGCAGGCTTTCCACCAGCGGGAGCGCCTTGGAAAGGTTCTCGCCGAGGCCTTCCACGCGGATGTTCGTCGTGTTACCGCCCACCTGCACGCCGTAGCTGCAGGCGAGGGCGTACATCTCGGAAGCCATCTCGGCGGCAGATTTCTCCGGAGTGCCCAGATAATCGAAATAGCTCGCGGCCAGACCCAGGAGCGGGTCGTTGTCGCTGCCGCGGTCATAGCGGAAGGTGAGGGTGGCGATGTCGTTCTTCTCGTTCTTCTTGTACAGGAGCTTCAGGCCATCGCAGTCGGCGACGGACATATCCTTGGAGAAGTCCACGAACACCGGTTCGATGGGCGCGACCTCCGCGGCGGCGATGCCGGCGAGGAAAGCGCTCTGCTTGTCACGGTTCGTCACAATCGGAGTGATGCGCGGGGCGTCGATCTTCTTGATGGTGGTGTCTTCGCCGATGTGCTTGTAGGCGGCGGCGTAGTTCTGCGGGCCGAGGTACTGCTGCGCGAAGGAGACGACATCGGCCTTGGAGATCTTGGCGATGCGGTCCATGCGGCCGACGGCGGTCTTCCAGGGCATCCGGGCGATGAAGGCGTCCACGAACTGGTCGGCGCGGCTGCGGTTGGACACGAGCGCCTGCATGTGGGCGAGCTTGTAATTGGCCTTGGCGGCTTCCACGAGTTCTTCGGAGAAGTCACCGTCGCGGAGCTTGGCGACCTCGGCGAGGAGGATGTCGCGGACTTCCTCGAGGGTCTGGCCCTCCTTCGGCATGCCCTCCACCAGGAGAACGCCGTGGTCCACGCGGTTATACGGCATGATGCCGACGTCCAGGATGGCCTGGTTCTGGATGACGTCCAGGTCGATGAGGCCCGCCTGACCGTTGTACAGGATGGAGGCCACGATCTCGGAGATTTCACTGTCGATGGAAGAGGCTCCCGGAGTACGCCAGCCCATCAGCAGGAACTCGGCCTCATTGCCCAGGATCTGCTTCTCCTGAGGCGCGGTGATCTCATCTTCAGGTTTGATGGTGAAGGAGGGGAGGTCCTTGTTGGGCTCCCAGTCGCCGAAGTACTTCTCGATGATCTTGATTGTCTCGTCCGGGTCGAAGTCACCGGAAAGGCAGATGGCCACGTTGTTCGGTACATAGTAGGTGTCCTTCTGCTTCCGGATGGCCTTCAGGGACGGATTCTTCAAGTGTTCCTGCGTGCCGATGACCGTCTGCGTGCCGTACGGGTGGTTCGGGAAGAGGAGGGCGTTGATGGCGTCGAAGGCCTTCTCGGTATCATCGGTCAGGCCCATGTTCTTTTCCTCGTACACGGCCTCGAGCTCGGTGTGGAAGCCGCGGAAGACGCAGTTCTTGAAGCGGTCGGCCTGGATCTTCGCCCAATTCTCGATCTGGTTGGAGGGGATTTCCTCGATGTAGCAGGTCACGTCCTCGGAGGTATAGGCGTTGGAGCCTTCCGAGCCGATGATGGACATCAGCTTGTCATACTCGTTCGGGATGGCCACCTTGGACGCCTCGTAGCTGATGGAGTCGATGCGGTGGTAAAGGTCCAGGCGCTCCTGCGGGTCGGTAAGCGTCCGGTACACTTCGAACAGACTGTCGATGGCCGCGAGCATCGGCTTCTCGGCCGCGTAGTCCTGCGTTCCGAACTGCTCCGTGCCCTTGAACATCATGTGCTCGAGGTAGTGGGCGAGACCCGTGTTTTCGGCGGGATCGTTCTTGCCTCCCGCGCGGACGGGGATATAGGTCTGGATGCGCGGTTCGTCCTTATTGACAGTCATATAGACGGTCAGGCCGTTCTTCAGGGTGTAGATTTTCGCGTCGAGCGGATCGCCCTTGACGGTCTCATACTTGCTGCCGCAGGACACGGCAGCGGCGGCCAGGGCCGCCAGGAGAAGGATTTTCTTCATTCTTAAGGTGTTTGGATGCGTAAAGTTACGAAAAATGATCGGGTTTCCATGCAGGGGGCGTTTACATTCGTCATACAAGTGCTCGTAAAACTCCCAAAAAAATTCGGAATTATTAAATAAAAGGATTAAATTTGTATTAAATTTCTTTAGATACGAAAATGAAAAGATCGATTTCTATCCTGAATGCGGCGCTTGTTCTCGCAAGCCTGCTTGTTTTAGGTTCTTCTTGCCAAAAGAAACCTTCCATCATCGATAAAGATCCCGACAAAGATCCCCGAATTCTTGTGGACGGAGATATCACATCCATCGATTTCGATGCCGGCAATACCCAACAAGAAAAGATCACTTTCTTCGCTAACCGGGATTGGACGGTGAGCTGTTCGGAAGACTGGCTGCATATCCAGCCGCTTTCCGGCACTGCTTCCGACAATAATGAAATCACTTTATCCTGCGATTCGAACGAGGGTTTTGATGACCGTTCCGCCGAGGTGACGATCATGGCGGAAGGTCTCACGAAAGTTATTTCCGTCAATCAGGTCCGTAGCCTGAAGTTTTATTTGAATACGCAGTATTTCACCCTCTATAAGCCGTATGTCCTAGTCAATGCCGATGCCCGGACCATCGAAATCGAGGTGGTATCGAATTTCGAGTACTCCGTCAATATCCAGGCGCCCTGGATCCGCCCGGCCGGAACGAAGGGAGTAACGACTGAGAAACAGTCTTTCAGTGTAGCGGAAAATCCGAGCCCTGCCGGACGCTCCGGAATCATCGAATTCAGCGTTAACTATGCTAACCTGACAACCGTTACCACCCAGTTGACCGTTTATCAGCTGGGAGGCGCATCCGAGACTCCGGAGGCGGTTGATCTGGGCCTGTCGGTCAAATGGGCCAGTTTCAATGTAGGAGCAACCCGTCCGGAAGAACGCGGATCGTTTTTTGCCTGGGGTGAGACTGCTCCGAAGGACGAGTATACAGAAGCGAACTACAAGTGGAACGGTCAGGACGGCCTGACCAAATACTGTTATCTTGAGGAATTTGGGACGGTGGATAACAAGAAGAAACTGGATTTGGAAGACGATGCCGCCTTTGTGGCCTATGGAGAAGGGTGGCATATGCCGACGATAGAACAAACCGTCGAATTGGTGGAGAATTTCTCGTGGAATTATGTTAATATGGAAGGCCAGGAGGGTATGTTGTTCGTAGGCAAGAAAGCGGGTTATGAGAATAGTTTCATTTTCATTCCGCTCGTGTGGGATTCGGATGATCCTATTGATCGGTCAAGTTATTGGAGTTCATCTCTTTATCCGCAATTTGCTCCGTCCCATGCGTATACGCTGACGATGGGTAGGGGCAGTTTTAACTTGTATTGGATGAATGCTCGGTATCTCGGCCGTCCTGTCCGTGCTGTCAAGGATAAGTAGGAATATCGGCGTATCAGTCAACTGACTGATTGAGAGTCGTATACAAAAAATACCCTGGTGCAGATGTACCAGGGTAATTTATTTGAGTGATTGTCTTTCAGAAGTTTAGGTGAATAGCTTCGAGAGGTCAGGTTCCGGGCTCTTCCGGCCGGTATTCGAGGATGTCGCCCGGCTGGCAGTCGAGGGCGCGGCAGATGGCTTCCATCGTGGTGATGCGGATGGCTTTCGCCTTGCCGCACTTGAGGATGGAAAGGTTCGCCGGGGTGATGCCCACTTTCTCCGCCAGCTCGCCGGATGACATTTTCCGGCGGGCCAGCATGACATCGATATTAATGATGATAGGCATTATTTCACCTCCTCTTGGACCTCGGGCTGCTCCGGCTTGGCTTCACCCTTCAGGTAGGACGGCAGTTCCATGCCGGCCATCTTGAAGAGGTCGTTCAGCGGCGGGACGGACTTCATCAGACCGGAGATGAAGTTGGACGTGGCGGTCTTGCCGTCGGTGCCGTTGCCGGTATCCCAGACGGTGACCTTGTCGATGTTGATGCCCTTGACGGCCTCGACCTGGGTCTTCACCAGTTCGGGCAGCTTGTCGGCGATCATCATCAGGACGGCCTTCTGCGCATCGCCCTGGGCGGCGCCCACGAGCTGCTGGAAACCGCTTGCCTGCTTGGTCAGGACCTCGAGGACACCGCGGGCCTGCGCATCCATCTTGGCGAAGATGGCGTCGGCCTCACCCTTGGCCTTGCGGCGGATCTGCTCGGCTTCAGCTTCGGCGTCGATGATGGCCTTTTCCTTCTCGATCTGGGCAGGGACCACGACATTAGCCTTCCGGGTAGCCTCTTCACGTTCGGCACGGGCAAGTTCAGCGTCGCGCTCGGACTTGTAGGCTTCCTCGAGGGCCTTCGCGGCCTGGACCTTTTCGGCGGCCACGGCGATGCGGGCGGCTTCGGCCTCCTTCTCGCGGCGGGCGGCATCGGAATTGGCGATGGTGATCTTGGACTGGTTTTCACCCTCGACGGCGACGGCGTTGGCCTGGGCGGTCTTGATACGGGTGTCTCGGGTGGTCTCGGCGATACGGATGTCCTTGTCTCGGTCGGCCTCGGCCTTACCGATTTCACCGAAGCGGTTCTGCTCGGCCACGGACTTCTTCGCGTCGTTGATGGCCTTCGCGGCGGCTTCCTTACCGAGGGCGTCGATATAGCCGGACTCGTCGCGGATATCGGTGACGTTC